>NZ_DASRXP010000457.1:0-23447 GCF_035687465.1 Kribbella sp. | reverse complement strand
CGCTTGCGCACGATCCCGGGGATGTCCACGTACGCCGACGTGGTGACCTCGCCCGCCACGACGACCAGGCCGGTCGTGACGAGGGTCTCCACCGCGACGCGGCTCTTCGGGTCCTCGGCCAGCAGGGCATCGAGGATGGAGTCGCTGATCTGGTCAGCGATCTTGTCCGGATGACCTTCTGTCACCGACTCGGACGTGAAAAGGCGCCGTGCCACGGTTCTCCCTCAGGTTGCCTTGTCTGCCACATGACGGGGCCAGTATCCCCCCGGCCCGAAGCACCGTCTCGTCGATGCTTCCCGGCAGTATGCCAGCAGTTCGGTCCGCCCGCCGCCCCTTCGCGCCGATCTGTCCACTCTATGGGATCACGAGATCACATAATGGACAGCGTGCGGCCCGATGCGGCGCTTTTCATTCCTGCGCCTCCGCCGCCCAGCGCTCCGACCAGGCCTGTAGCGGCTTCAGCGCCCGCTGCAGATCGCGGCCGAGGGAGGTGAGTTGGTGCGCCTTCGCCTCGTCCTGCCAGAGCAGGCCCGCGTCGCGCAACTCGGCGAGCCGCGTGTTCAACACCGTCGGCGAAACGTCGTCACAGCGCTGCTGCAGCGCACGGAACCCGACCGGACCGTCCCGCAGCTCCCACAGGATGCGCAGCGCCCATCGTCGGCCGAGCAGATCGAAAGCCGCCATGATCGGCCGGCCGGTCTGCGATCCGCGCACCGGTTGCCCGGGGACCGGTGCACCTGCCACGACATACCTCCGTCCGTCCGAGAATCCTCAGCGCGGCAGAGATCTTGCGCTACTGATTCAATAGCACGATACTGCTATGAAAACCGTAGCGCGCCGTCGGAGGTCCGATGTCCCCCAGATTGCAACCCGTCGAACCGCCTTATCCCGAACACATCGACCGCCTCCTGACGAAGCTGATGCCACCTGCCACCGGCTACGAACCATTGCTGCTCTTCCGGGTGCTCGCCTTGCATCCCGAGCTCGCGGATCGGGCGCGACCGATGGCATCCGGCCTACTGAACAAGGGATCACTACCGGCTCGCGATCGTGAACTCGTGATCAGCCGAACCACAGCACGCGCGGGAGCGGAGTACGAGTGGGGTGTGCACGCGGTCATCTACGGCCCGCAACTCGGCCTCGGGCAGGAGGTGTTCGACGCGATCGCCGGTGGAGGCGAGGTCGACGACAGCTTGCTGATGACGGCCGTGGATGAGCTGTACGACACGGCGATGCTGTCCGAGATCACTTGGCAGAGGCTGCGTGACCGGTACGACGATGCGCAACTCGTCGAACTGATTCTCCTCACCGGCTGGTACCGCACTCTCTCCACACTGATCAACGCGGCCGAGATCCCGCTGGAGTCCTGGGCCGCCCGCTTTCCACAGACCTGAGCTGTCCACCTCGGCTCACTCGACGACGTAGACCTGGCCGGTCTGGCGCCCCTCGATGGACCTGACGTAGGCGAGTGCGGTCACCAGCCAGTCGCGGGCCAGTACGCCGGTGATCAAGGTGAACGAGGCCTCCTCACTCGCGTACTGCGACCCCAGCCGCACGAGCTCGACCTGGCTCGCCACCTTGCCGGCCAAACCAAGCCACACATCCTCGGAACTGAGCTCTCCGAAGGGCTTCCACGGCACACTCCCGGCGGCGACTGCGACCCCGTCGACCCGGCCGACCTCGGCGTACATCGCCTGGATCGACCCCGGATCCGTGATGTCGACGCTCAGCTCGGACCCCTTCCGGGACGCGGTGATCACCTCGTGGCCGCGCTCCCCCAGCACCTCGTGCACACTCCGACCCAGCACCCCAGGACCGTCCGTCTGACCGCCGCGGGCATCGCCCTGGCCGCCCACTGCGAACACGTGCTGGCCGCGCTGGAGCAAGCCCACAGCAGCGTCCGCGCCCAGGACGAGGTCGGCGGTGAGATCACCATCGGCTGCATGCCGAGTGCCCTCGAGGTGATCGCAGCGCCGCTCGCCGCCGACCTGATCCGGCGCTACCCCAAGCTCAGACCACGGATCGTCGAGGCAGAACCCGAGGAAGCCATGCCTCTGCTCAAGCAACGTGCCCTCGACCTGGCCGTCACCTATCGCTACCGCCACCTCGGATCCGCCATCCCCGCCGGCTTGCGCGCAGCCGAACTGTTCGCCGACGACCTGATGATGGCCTTCCCCGACGGCCTGCGCCCGGCAGTCGAGCACGAGGGTCTGAGCGCACTCCGCGACCACTCCTGGATCTGTACGCCGGAGCCCAGTACCTGCCGAACGGTCGCGCTGCACGCCTGCCACACGGCCGGATTCTCACCGACCATCGAGCACAGCTACCACGACCTGCGAGCCGGACTCTCCCTCGTCGCGGCCGGCCTCGGCGTGACGATCCTCCCCCGCATGATGTGCAACACCCTGCCCACCGGCGTCACCGCGGTACCGCTCCCAGGCATCACCCGAACCATCGAGGCCCTCACCCGAACCGGCACCGAAACCCACCCCACCATCGCCGCCACCCTCACCGCACTCAGAGGACACACCGGCCGCTATTCCGACTTAGGGACGCTAACTCGGAATAGCGCTGGCGTTATTCCGAGTTAGTGGGGCCAGCGGTTGGCTACGAGGTTCCAGATGACGCCGGCTAGGGCGTTTTTGCTGCCGGAGGGGACCGGGAGGGCGCCGCCTTCGCGGTCGAGGATGACGGCCTCGTTGTCGTCGCTGCCGAAGACCTTGCCGCCCGAGACGTCGTTCACCACCAGCAGGTCGCAGCCCTTGCGCTCGAGCTTGGTGCGGGCCAGTTCGATCACGCTGTGCTCGGCGTCGCCCGTCTCGGCCGCGAAGCCGACGATCACCTGGTCGGTGCGCCGGCGATCGTGCGAGACGGTGGCGAGGATGTCCGGGTTCTGCACGAGGTTGACCGAGGGGACCGAGCCGTCGGCGGTCTTCTTGATCTTGTGCTCGGCGACGTCGGACGGCCGGAAGTCGGCGGGAGCGGCCGCCATCACGATCGCGTCGGCGTCGCCCGCGCGCCCGGTGATCTCGTCGTACAGGTCGCGGGTGCTGGTCACCGGGACGACGTGGACGCCTGCGGGATCGGCGAGCTCTGAGTTCGCCGCGACCAGCGTGACCTTGGCGCCGCGGGCGGCCGCTATCCGGGCCAGCGCATAGCCCTGCTTGCCGGAGGAGGAGTTGCCCAGGTAGCGAACCGGGTCGAGGTGCTCGCGGGTGCCGCCCGCGCTCACCAGGACGTGCTTGCCGGTCAGATCGGCCACCGACTGGCCGGCGGCGCGCGAGGCCTCGTCAGCCAGCATCAACTGGGTGATCGCGAAGATCTCGGATGGTTCTGGCAGGCGCCCGCGGCCGGTGTCAGTACCGGTGAGGCGACCGACGGCGGGATCGAGCACGGTGATACCGCGCGATCGCAGGGTCGCGACGTTCGCCTGGGTTGCCGGGTGCTCCCACATCTCGGTGTGCATCGCGGCCGCGAAAAGGATCGGGCACCGGGCCGTCAGCAGGGTGTTGGTGAGCAGGTCGTCGGCCAGGCCGTGAGCGGCCTTGGCGATCAGGTTTGCGGTGGCGGGCGCGACCACGACGAGGTCCCCGCCCTTGCCGATCCGGACGTGCGGGACCTCGTGGACGTCGTCGAACGGGTCGGCGGTGACCGGCTGACCCGACAGCGCCGCCCAGGTGGCAGCGCCGACGAACTCCAGTGCGGCAGCGGTCGGCACCACCCGGACCCGGTGCCCGGACTCGGTCAGCCTGCGGAGCAGGTCACAGACCTTGTACGCCGCGATCCCGCCGCCGACTCCCAGCACCACCGACGGCCGCTTGGGCTCATCCCCGGTCGCTGTCATCGACAGGTGATTACTCGGACTTCCCCGCAGCGGCTGCGGCGGCTTCCGCCTCGGCCTCCGGGTCGATGTCCGTGCAGGTCAGCACGCCGTCGTTGATCTCGCGCATGGCGATCGACAGCGGCTTCTCCTGGACGTGGGTCTCGACCAGCGGCCCGACGTACTCGAGCAGGCCCTCGCCGAGCTGGGAGTAGTAGGCGTTGATCTGCCGCGCCCGCTTGGCCGAGTACAGCACCAGCTTGTACTTCGAATCGGTGTGGGTGAGCAGGTCGTCGATCGGCGGGGAGGTGATGCCGATGGCGACGGGCTGGGTGGCAGACAAGTTCAGCTCTTTCCAGAGATGGAGGGTGATCGAATCAACTTTACCAACTGATCGGCCGCCTCCCGAACCGAGGCGTTCACGATCGTGACGTCGAACTCCTTCTCCGCCGCCAGCTCAAGAGTAGCCGTCTCCAGCCGGCGCTCCCGTTCTTCGGCCGACTCGGTGCCCCGGAAGACCAGCCGGCGGACCAGTTCGTCCCAGCTCGGGGGCGCCAGAAAGACGAAATGAGCCTCCGGCATCGTCTCCCGGACCTGCCGGGCGCCCTGGAGGTCGATCTCGAGCAACGCGGGCCGGCCCTCGGCGAGCTTGTCCAGCACCGGCTGCCGCGGCGTCCCGTAGCGGGCTGCCTTGTGCACGACCGCCCACTCGAGCAGCTCGTCGTCGGCGATCATCCGGTCGAACTCCTCGTCCGACACGAACAGGTAGTGCACGCCGTGCACCTCACCCGGCCGCGCCTTGCGAGTGGTCGCCGACACCGAGATCCAGATGTCGGGGAAGCGCTCGCGGATGTCCGCGGCCACCGTGCCCTTGCCGACCGCGGTCGGCCCGGCGAGCACCGTCAACCGCGCCCCGCCGGTACTGCGCTCCGCCGTGGTCCCGTCGTCAGCGTTCCCCGTGTCCGGATTCATCTCCCGCTCACCTGTGTCCAGCACGCCTGTCATCAACTCGGTCGGCATCAGCTCGGTCGACATCGCGCTCACTCGGCGAATTCGCGCTCGAGCGCGGCGATCTGGTTCGTGCCCAGCCCGCGCACCCGGCGCGTCTCCGAAATGCCGGCCCGCTCCATGATCTGCTGCGCGCGAACCTTGCCGACACCGGGGATGCACTGCAGCAGCGCGCTCACCCGCATCTTGCCGATCACGTCGTTCTTCTGCCCCTCGTGCAGCACCTCCGTGGGAGACGCCCCCGAGTGCCGGATCCGGTTCTTGATCTCCGCACGCTCACGCCGCGCTGCCGCGGCCTTGTCCAGAGCCGCCGCACGCTGCTCCGGGGTCAAAGAAGGAAGTGGCACCGTTTCACCTGTCCCGTTTTGTGGCTTCGCAGGTGAACCTAACACGGCATCGGACAGGCTCAGGTCAGCTGTGGGACGTCGACCTTGCACGAGTCTTTCGCGTGCGTCGCGATCGCCTTGTACGCCGTGGTGACGGAACCGGTCTCCTTGCTCAACCGAGCCAGCTCGACACGATCCGTCCCGGCCTTCTGCGCCTTCTCGGCGAACGCCACGACCGCGCTCCAGTCGTCCTTCACGTCGGCCGGCGCACTGTCCTGCAGTTTCTTCGCGTCCTCGAGAATCTTCACGTAGTCGGCCGGGTTCTGCGGGTCCACGTTCACCGCGGAGGCGGCGTACCCGGCCAGATCGACGCAGTACGCCTGCTCCTCGGTACAAGCGGTCAGGCCGGCGGCCGCGGCGATCATCGTCGCGGTCATCACTACTGTGCGCATCAGTTCCTCATCCTCGGGGGTCTGGGGTGGTCCTCGGGGGTGTTGCCGCCGACGCTACCGGTTGTGACCAAGCAACCGGAAACCCACTCTTTCACCCTGCGATGGAGCCGTTCAGTAGCCGAGGACGGTGCGGAAGGCGTCGTTGGAGCGGGCGGCGGCGGTGCGGAGCGCGGCGGGGTTGGGGCCGGCGGAGAGGATCTCGCGGGAGTTCGACGGTACGACGTTGCGCACGGCTGATCCGAAGACCTTGGCCAGGCTTGCCGGTGTGGCCCCCTGAGCGCCTAGTCCGGGAGCCAGGAGCGGGCCGCGGATGTCCAGGTTCTCGTCGGTCTGCTTGATCGTCGCTCCGACGACTGCCCCGAATGAACCGAGGTCCTCGGCGTCCTGGTTCAGCTCGCGGAGACCGTCCAGGACGGCGCCGGCCACAGTCGGCCCAGCCGTAGTACGGGCGGATTGGAACTGGGGGCCTTCTGGGTTCGAGGTGAGGGCGAGGACGAAGAGGCCGGCTCCGGATTCCCGGGCCGCGTCGATCGCGGGTTGCAGGGAGCCGAAGCCGAGGTAGGGGCTGACGGTCAACGCGTCGCAGGCTAGCGGCGCCTTCTCGGCCAGGTAGGCAGCGGCGTAGCCGTCCATGGTGGAACCGATGTCGCCTCGCTTGGCGTCGATGATCACCAGCGCGCCGGCTTCACGCAGCCGGATGGTCGCCTGCTCCAGTACTGCGATGCCTGCCGAGCCGAAGCGCTCGAAGAAGGCCGACTGCGGTTTGAACACGGCAACCCGCTCGGCCAGTGCGTCGACCACGCCGTACGTGAAGGACGCGAGTCCGTCTGGATCGTCGGGCAGACCCCACGCTTCCAGCAGGTGGGCGTGCGGGTCGATGCCGACGCAGAGCGGACCACGCTCGGTCATCGCGGCCCGGAGGCGGGTCCCGAAGGGCTGATTGCTCATTGGAAGATCTCGCTCTCTCAGTCTCTGGGGCGTCGAGGGGGTCATGGTTGGCGGGCCAGGTGGCGGTTGGTTCGGCGTACCAGTCCTGGGCCTCGGTAGATGAGGCCGGTGTAGAGCTGGACGAGGCTCGCGCCGGCGTCGAAGAGGCGGGACGCGTCGTTCGGGTTGAGGATGCCGCCGACGCCGATGATGGGGAGCGCTCCCCCGGTCTCGGCGTAGATGTGCGCGACGGTCTTCGCGGAGATCTCGGTCAGGGGCTGGCCGGACAGACCGCCTGCTTCGGTCGCGAGGGGTTCGTCGGCCGGCGCGAGGCCGGTTCGGCCGATCGTGGTGTTGGTCGCGATGATCCCGGCGACGCCGACCTCGGTGCAGACCCCGAGCAACTCGTCGATCGCCTGCTCGGTCAGATCCGGCGCGATCTTCACCAGAATCGGTTTCGGTTCTCTCGTACTCAGCGCCTCATGGTGCAAGGCCGTGAGGAGCTCGCGGAGGTGGCCGGCGTCTTGGAGGGAGCGGAGGCCGGGGGTGTTGGGGGAGCTGACGTTCACCGCGAAGTAGTCGCCGTAGCGGTAGAGACGTTGGAGTGAGGTGACGTAGTCCTCGACGGCGTCCTCCAGTGGCGTCACCTTGGACTTGCCGATGCTGATGCCGAGCGGATAGCCGAGGTCGCCGTACCCGGCCAGACGCTGCGCGAGCGCTTCCGAGCCGAGGTTGTTGAAGCCCATCCGGTTGATCACGGCCTCGCTCTCGACCAACCGGAACAGGCGCGGTTTCGGGTTGCCGGGCTGGGGGTGGGCCGTCACCGTGCCGACCTCGACGAAGCCGAAGCCGAGCGCTCGCCAGGCGGGGAGCGCTATCCCGTTCTTGTCCATCCCCGCGGCCAGACCGACCGGGCTCGGGAAACGCACCCCGAAGACCGTGCGGGCCAGGCCGTCCGGGAGAGCGCCGTAAGAACGCGAGAGAGCGCTCACTGCGCCGGGAACGCGACTCAGCCGCCGCAACCCGTGCAGCGTCTGCTCATGCGCGACCTCGGCGTCACCCTTGCCCAACCGGTAGAGCAACGGCCGGATCACCCGTCGGTACATCTGCTCAGCCCTCCACCGGGTCCGCTATGCCGCGGATGCGGGGGATCCAGTCCTGGAGGGAGCGGACTCCGATGTCGCCGGCGCGTTGGGCCTCGATTCCCTGGACGGCTGCCGCCAGCCCTTGCACCGTCGTGATGCAGGGGATGTTGCGTGCGACGGCCGCGCTCCGGATCTCGTACCCGTCGATCCGGGGCGAACCGCCCTGGGTGATCCCGATCGGGGTGTTGACGATCAGGTTCAGCTCCCCGTCCTGGACCATCTGCACGATCGTCGGTTCACCGTTCGGCCCCGGTCCCTGGCTGCTCTTGCGCACCGTGACCGCCTCGACCCCGTTGCGCCGTAGTACGTCCGCGGTGCCTTCCGTCGCGTAGATCTGGAAGCCCAGATCAGCCAGCCGCTTCACCGGGAAGATCATGTGCCGCTTGTCCCGGTTCGCCACCGACACGAACACCTTGCCCGACCCCGGCAGCGGTTGCGACGCGCCGGCCTGCGACTTCGCGAACGCCGTACCGAAGGTCTCGTCGATCCCCATCACCTCGCCGGTGGAGCGCATCTCCGGCCCGAGCACCGTGTCGACCGACGAGCCGTCGATCGTCCGGAACCGGTTGAACGGCATCACCGCTTCCTTCACCGCGATCGGCGTCGAGGTCGGCAACGTGCCGCCATCACCCGTCGCGGGCAGCATGCCCTCCGACCGCAACGATGCGATCGAAGCACCCAGCATCACCCGAGCGGCAGCCTTGGCCAGCGGAGTCGCCGTCGCCTTGGACACGAACGGCACCGTCCGCGAGGCTCGCGGATTCGCTTCCAGCACGTAGAGAACGTCGCCGGCGAGCGCGTACTGAACGTTCAGCAACCCCCGTACGCCGACGCCGCGCGCGATCGCCTCGGTCGACTCACGGATCTTCTGGATATCGGCATTGCCCAAGGTGATCGGCGGCAGGGCGCACGACGAGTCGCCCGAGTGCACCCCGGCCTCCTCGATGTGCTCCATCACGCCGCCGAGGAACAACTCGTTACCGTCGAACAACCCGTCCACGTCGATCTCGACCGCGTCGTCCAGGAACCGGTCGATCAGCACCGGGTGCTCCCAGTTCGCGGCCAGTGCATCACCGCTCAGCCGCCGCAGCGCGGCCGTCAGCTCACCCTCGCTGTAGACGATCTCCATCCCGCGACCACCCAGCACGTACGACGGCCGCACGAGCACCGGGAACCCGATCTCCGCGGCGATCCGCTGTGCCTCATCGAACGACATCGCCGTCCCGTGCTTCGGCGCCGGCAACCCCGCGGCGTCCAGCACCTTGCCAAACGCGCCGCGCTCCTCCGCCAGGTGGATCGCCTCGGGCGACGTCCCGACGATCGGCACGCCCGCATCCGCGAGCCGCTGGGCGAGACCGAGCGGCGTCTGACCACCGAGTTGCACGATCACTCCGGCGACCGGGCCGGCCTGCATCTCGGCGTACACGATCTCGAGCACGTCCTCGCAGGTGAGCGGCTCGAAGTACAGCCGGTCCGAGGTGTCGTAGTCGGTCGAGACCGTCTCCGGGTTGCAGTTCACCATCACCGTGCAGTAGCCGGCCTCGCGCAACGCCATCGACGCGTGCACACAGGAGTAGTCGAACTCGATCCCCTGCCCGATCCGGTTCGGTCCCGACCCGAGGATGAGCACGGCCGGTTCGGTGCGCGGGGCAACTTCCGTCTCTTCGTCGTACGACGAGTAGTGGTACGGCGTGGTGGCCGCGAACTCGGCCGCACACGTGTCCACCGTCTTGAAGACCGGCCGGATCCCGAGCGCCTGCCGAACTCCCCGTACGACGTCCTCCGCCAGCCCGCGGATCTCCCCCAGTTGCAGATCGGAGAAACCGTGACGCTTCGCCAGCATCAGGATCTCCGGCGTCAGCCGTGGCGCCGCCGCGACCTGGCCGGCGGTCTCATGGATCAGGTACATCTGGTCGACGAACCACGGGTCGATCTTCGTGGCGTCGAAGATCTGCTCCGGCGTCGCGCCCGCACGGATCGCGTCCATGATCGTGCGCAGCCGCCCGTCGTGCGGCGTCTTGATTGCCTCTAGCAACGGCTCCAGCTCGGTCGACGGCGCCCCCAGCCAGGAGAACCGCGCTTCGGGCTTCTCCAGCGACCGCAGCGCCTTCTGCAGGGCCTCGGTGTAGTTCCGCCCGATCGCCATCGCCTCGCCAACGCTCTTCATATGCGTGGTCAGCGTGGCATCGGCGGCCGGGAACTTCTCGAAGGCGAACCGCGGCACCTTCACCACCACGTAGTCCAGCGTCGGCTCGAAGCTCGCCGGGGTCTGCTTGGTGATGTCGTTCGGGATCTCGTCCAGGGTGTAGCCGATGGCCACCTTCGCCGCGATCTTGGCGATCGGGAAGCCGGTCGCCTTCGACGCCAGCGCCGAGGACCGCGACACCCGCGGGTTCATCTCGATCACGATCAACCGGCCGTCCGCCGGGTCCACCGCGAACTGGATGTTGCAGCCGCCGGTGTCCACTCCGACCTCGCGGATGATGCCGATGGCCAGGTCCCGCATCGTCTGGTACTCACGATCCGTCAGCGTCATCGCCGGCGCCACCGTGACCGAGTCGCCGGTGTGCACGCCCATCGGGTCGACGTTCTCGATCGAGCAGATGATCACGACGTTGTCCGCCTTGTCGCGCATCACCTCCAGCTCGTACTCCTTCCAGCCGACGATCGACTCCTCGATCAGGACCTCGGTCGTCGGGCTCGCGGTCAGTCCCGCCCCGGCGATCCGCCGAAGGTCCGGCTCGTCGTACGCCATCCCGGAACCGACGCCGCCCATCGTGAAGGACGGCCGGACGACGAGCGGGTAGCCGAGCTGGTCCGCCGCGGCCATCACGTCGTCGAGGGTGTGGCAGACCACCGAGCGCGCGACCTCGGCGCCCAGCTTCTCCACGATCGCCTTGAACGACTGACGGTTCTCGCCGCGCTGGATCGCGTCCACGGAGGCGCCGATCAGCTCGACGCCGTACTTCTCCAGTACGCCGTTCTCGTGGAGAGCGATTGCTGCGTTCAGAGCGGTCTGGCCGCCGAGGGTGGCGAGCAGGACGTTCGGCCGCTCCTTCTCGATCACCTTCTCGACGAACTCCGGCGTGATCGGCTCCACGTACGTCGCGTCGGCGAACTCCGGGTCCGTCATGATCGTGGCCGGGTTCGAGTTCACCAGGATGACCCGGAAACCCTCCTCCTTGAGCACCCGGCAGGCCTGGGTGCCGGAGTAGTCGAACTCGCAGGCCTGGCCGATCACGATCGGGCCCGAGCCGATCACCAGCACCGATTCGATGTCTGTACGGCGTGGCATCAGTTCCGGCCCTCCATCAGGTCCACGAAGCGATCGAAGAGGTACGCCGAGTCGTGGGGACCCGCCGCCGCCTCGGGGTGGTACTGGACGGAGAACGCCAGCACCCGCCCGTCCCGCCCGGTCAACCGCAGCCCCTCGACCACATTGTCGTTCAGCGAGACGTGGCTGACCTCGGCGATCCCGTACGGCGTCTCGACCTTCTCCTCGATCGGCGCATCCACGGCAAACCCATGATTCTGCGCGGTGATCTCCACCTTGCCGGTGGCCCGGTCGAGTACCGGCTGGTTGATCCCGCGATGCCCGTACTTCAGCTTGAACGTCCCCAGTCCCAGCGCCCGGCCGAAGACCTGGTTGCCGAAGCAGATCCCGAAGTACGGGATGCTCCGGTCGAGCAGCGCCTTCAGCAGGTCGGTCGGGTGCTCGGTGGTCTCCGGATCGCCCGGGCCGTTGCTCATGAAGATGCCGTCCGGGTTCACCGCCAGCACCTCCTCCAGCATGGACGTGGCCGGCAGCACGTGGACCTCGATGCCGCGCTCAGCCATCCGCTTCGGCGTCATCGACTTGATCCCGAGATCCAGCGCGACCACCGTGAAGCGCTTCTCCCCCTCGGCCGGTACGACGTAGGCCTCGGCCGCCGTGACCT
Organism: Kribbella sp.; assembly: GCF_035687465.1. Lineage (NCBI taxonomy): Bacteria > Bacillati > Actinomycetota > Actinomycetes > Propionibacteriales > Kribbellaceae > Kribbella > Kribbella sp. The sequence continues at coordinate 11,831 of NZ_DASRXP010000457.1, read as the reverse complement.
CGGAGGCGAGATCGGCGCCGACCATCGGCGGCTGCTCGAGCACCTTGGCCAGCAGCGCCTCGGTGTCGAGGATCTCGGTCGAGATCCCGGCCCGCATCGCCCCCCGCTCCCGCAGGTGGCGGGTCAGCGCGCGGGTGTCGATACCGGAGATCCCGACGATGCCCTGCGCCTTCAGCTGATCGTCGAGAGAGCGCTTCGCGCGCCAGTTCGACGGCACCCGGGCGGGGTCGCGGACGACGTACCCGGCGACCCAGATCCGACCCGACTCGTCGTCCTCGTCGTTCACGCCGGTGTTGCCGATGTGCGGTGCCGTCTGGGTGACGATCTGGCGGTGGTACGACGGATCGGTCAGCGTCTCCTGGTAGCCGGTCATGCCGGTGGTGAACACCGCCTCGCCGAAGGTCTCGCCGGTCGCCCCGTACGACGTACCGGCGAAGGCGCGGCCGTCCTCGAGGACCAGCAGTGCAGCCTTGCTCATTCGCTCGCTCCGATCAGGGTCGAGATGGAATCGGTCAGGGGAACGGTGTCGGCCTTGCGGCGCGGCCGGAACCCGGTGTCGAGGTCGTGCCCGTCATGGCTCCAGGTGACCACTACCAGACCGGACGCCTCGGCGGTCACCTTGCCGGCGATGCCGCGGTCGGTCCGTACGCCGGTCAGGTGGTCCACCGGGATGAACACGTCCGTCGCGCCCTGGCGGTGGAAGATCAGGCCGGCCTGGCTGACGGCGAGATCCCCGTTGCTGCGGACCCCGAGCTCGTGCACGGCGATCCGGTCCATCCAGTCGCCCGCGGTGGTGGTCGCGACGTACACACCCTCGATGCCTCTGGTCTTGTCGTCCGCCGGCACCTCGGGCAGCGGCGCGAGGTCGGCCTGCCGGGACTGGCGGTTGCGCCAGCCGCGGTACATGCCGAACCAGCCGGCGCCGATGACCGCGAGCGTCCCGAGGATGGCCAAGACGGTCTTCAACGGGCCAGCTTCCCGTCGAGCACGGTCGGCGTACCGCGCAGGAACGTCGCCACCACCCGACCGGGCAACGTCATCCCGTCGAACGGCGTGTTCCGCGACAACGAAGCCGACTCCCCCGGTACTACGGTCCGCTGGCTGGCCGGGTCGACCAGCGTCAGGTTCGCCGGGGCTCCGACCACCAATGGCTGGCCGTGGTCCGCGGTGACCTGGCCGATCGCGGCCGGCCGGTAGCTCATCCGGTCGGCCACCTCGGCCCAGGTCATCACCTTGGTGTCGATCATCGCGTGCTGGACCACCGAGAGAGCGGTCTCCAGCCCGGTCATCCCGAACGCGGCCGCGCTCCACTCGCAGTCCTTGTCCTCCACCGGGTGCGGCGCGTGGTCGGTGGCGACGATGTCGATCGTGCCGTCGGCGAGTCCTTCGCGGACCGCCTCGACGTCCTCCCTGGTCCGCAGCGGCGGGTTCACCTTGTAGACCGGGTTGTACGACGCGGCCAGGTCCTCGGTCAGCAGCAGGTGGTGCGGAGTGACCTCGGCGGTGACGTCCAGGCCACGCTCTTTGGCGGCCCGGACGATCGCGACCGAGCCCTTGGTGGACAGGTGACAGATGTGCAGCTTGGACCCGACGTGCGCGTTCAGCAGGATGTCGCGGGCGATGATCGACTCCTCCGCCACGCTCGGCCAGCCGGTCAGACCGAGAACGCCGGAGAGCGCTCCCTCGTTCATCTGCGCGCCCTGGGTCAGGCGTGGTTCCTGGGCGTGCTGGGCGACCACACCGCCGAACGCCTTCACGTACTCCAGCGCCCGGCGCATCAGCGCGGCGTCCCAGACACACATGCCGTCGTCGGAGAACACCCGGACCCGGGCCGCTGAGTCCGCCATCGCGCCGAGCTCGGCGAGCTGCGTGCCCTTGAGCCCGACGGTGACGGCTCCGATCGGGAACACATCGCAGTACCCGGCCTCGCGACCGAGCCTCCAGACCTGCTCGACCACGCCGGCGGTGTCGGCGACAGGGTCGGTATTGGCCATCGCGTGCACCGCGGTGAAGCCGCCAAGTGCGGCAGCGCGGGTGCCGGTGAGTACGGTCTCGGCGTCCTCGCGGCCAGGCTCGCGCAAGTGCGTGTGTAGGTCCACGAGGCCCGGCAGAGCGACCAGGCCCTTGCCCTCGACAACCTCGACCTCCTCCTTGGCGAGACCGTGCTGGGCGAGACCGTTCTGGCCGAGGTCGTTGCCGATGGCTACGATCTGGCCGTTGTCGATCAGCAGGTCCGCCACCTCACCGCCGACGATGCTCGCTCCGGTGATCAGAACGGTGTTGATCGGACGCGGGCTCATGCGGTGGTCTCCTCGGTCGTGGTTGCGTCGGTGCTGGTGTCGGGACTGCCTGAGAGCAAGAGGTAGAGGACGGCCATCCGGATCGCGACGCCGTTGGTGACCTGCTCGACGATCACCGAGCGGGTGGAGTCGGCGACCTCGGCGCTGATCTCCATACCGCGGTTCATCGGGCCGGGGTGCAGCACGATCGCCTCGTCCGGCAGTTGCGCCATTCTGTGCACGTCGAGCCCGTACCGGCGGGTGTACTCGCGGGCGCTGGGGAAGAACGCGTCGTTCATCCGCTCCCGCTGGACCCGCAGCATCATCACCGCATCGCTCTTCGGCAGCGCCGCGTCCAGGTCGTACGACGTGGCGCAGGGCCAAGCCGTCATGTCGACCGGCAGCAGCGTCGGGGGTGCCACCACGGTGACCTCGGCGCCGAGAGTCGACAGCAGCAGCACGTTCGACCTCGCCACCCGGGAGTGCAGGACGTCGCCGACGATGGTGATCCGGCGGCCGTCCAGCGAGCCGAGGTGGCGGCGCATCGTGAAGGCATCGAGCAACGCCTGGGTCGGGTGCTCGTGGGTGCCGTCGCCGGCGTTGATCACCGACCCGTTCAGCCAGCCCGAGTTGGCTAGCAGGTGCGGCGCGCCGGACGAGCCGTGGCGGCAGACGACCCCGTCTGCTCCCATCGCCTGCAGGGTGAGAGCGGTGTCCTTGAGACTCTCCCCCTTGCTCACGCTGGAGCCCTTGGCGGAGAAGTTGATCACGTCCGCGGACAACCGCTTGGCGGCGGCCTCGAACGAGATCCGGGTCCGGGTGGAGTCCTCGAAGAAGAGGTTCACCACCGTGCGGCCGCGCAGGGCGGGCAGCTTCTTGATCGGCCGGTCCGCGAGCGAGCGCATCTCCTCGGCGGTGTCCAGGATCAGGTTGGCCTCGTCGCGGCTGACGTCGCCCGCGCTGAGCAGATGCCGCATCACGCGGAGACTCCCGTCTTGTCGGCGATCACGACAGCGTCGGAGCCGTCGTACTCGGTCAGGTGGACGGTGACCCGTTCGACCAGCGAGGTGGGCAGGTTCTTGCCGACATAGTCGGCCCGAATGGGCAACTCGCGGTGGCCGCGGTCGACCAGGACGGCCAGCTGGACCGCCTTCGGGCGGCCGATGTCGCCGATCGCGTCGAGCGCGGCGCGGATCGTCCGGCCGGAGAAGAGCACGTCGTCGACCAGCACGACCACCTTGCCGTCGATGCCGCCGACCGGGATGTCGGTGTGCTCCAGCGCGCGGGCCGGCTTCATCCGGATGTCGTCGCGGTACATGGTCACGTCGAGTGACCCTGTGGGCACGCTCTGCCCCTCGACCGCGGCGATGCGTTCGGAGATGCGGGTGGCCAGGCCAACCCCGCGGGTGGGGATGCCGAGCAGGACGATCGGGTCGGCACCCCGGTTGCGCTCGAGGATCTCGTGCGCGATCCGGGTCAGTGCCCGGGAAATATCGGAAGCATCCAGCACTGTGCGCGGTGCAGCCTGCGGAACTGAGACGGACTCAGCCGCGGGATCTGGAACCAAGGCAGGGCTCATCGCTACCGTTCCTCCTTTCCCGCCTCTCTGGACGGGTCTTTAAAGGACGTTCGGACCACTTGACATGCTAGCGGAAGTGACACGCCGTCTTGACGCTGGCCTCCGGCCCGGAATATTGTTACTCTGTGTAACCGTGGGGGGTTTCACCCAAGGGCCCCACCCATAGGGCCACAGGAAACGATCAAAAGTCGGAGGGAAGAACCAGCGTGCCTAGCGAATACGCGAAGACACTAGGTGGCAAGTTGCGCGCCATCCGCCAGCAGCAAGGTTTGTCGCTGCACGGCGTCGAAGAGAAGTCCAAGGGTCGCTGGAAGGCGGTCGTCGTCGGCTCTTACGAGCGTGGCGATCGGGCCGTCACCGTCCAGAAGCTCGCGGAGCTCGCCGATTTCTACGGCGTGCCGATCCGTGAGCTGCTGCCCGGTTCCGCCAGCGCTGCTGCCGCGGCAGCAGCTCCGCCGAGGTTGATCCTCGACCTGGAAGCCCTACAACACCTCGACGCGAGCGAGGCCGGTCCGCTGACGCGGTACGCGGCCACGATTCAGGCTCAGCGCGGGGACTACAACGGCAAGGTGTTGTCGATCCGTCAGGACGACATGCGAACCCTCGCCGTGATCTACGACGAGTCGCCGACGACTCTGACCGAGCGTTTCATCTCCTGGGGCGTACTCAACCCAGAGGCGAAGGGCGACGTCGAGGAGTCCGAGGCAGCCGGCGCCTGACCTGGCGTGACAAGACGGTCGGGGCTCGTAGCAGCTTGCCCACGGCCGCCTGCCCGCCCTCCTTCACGAGGACGGGCCAAATCTCAAGTACTACGCTTCACCAGGCCGGGGGCCGTTCCCCCCGCGCCGACGAACGGGGATGAAGGCCCGGCACCGCACCGTGGCGGTACCGGGCCTGTTTTGCTCTACCGGATCTTCTTAGACTCCGAGGGTCGGCTTGAGCTGCAGCAGGCGGGCCAATAGGCCGTTGACGAAGGCTGGTGACTCGTCCGTGGACAGGTCACGAGCCATCGAGACCGCCTCGCTCACCGCGACCACGTCCGGCACCTGCTCGTCGAAGAGCAGTTCGTAGACGCCGATCCGCAGGATGTTGCGGTCGACGGCCGGCATCCGGTCCAGCGACCAGCCGACCGAATGGGTGCTGAGCAGGTCGTCGATCGCGTCGATGTGCTCCGCCACGCCCTCGACCAGCGCCACGGTGAACTCGTTCACCGGCGGGTCGTTGTCGGCCACCCGGTCGGCCAGCGTGCCGCCGACGGGCAGCCCGCGGACCTCCGACTCGTACAGCACGTCCAGAGCGCGCTTGCGGGCCTTGCTGCGGGCAGACATGTTCTGTTGTCAGCTTTCGGGGGGTCAGGACGTGACGCGGCCGAGGTAGTCCCCGGTCCGGGTGTCCACCTTGACCTTCTCGCCGGTGGTCAGGAACAGCGGGACGTTGATCGAGTAGCCGGTCTCCAGCTTGGCCGGCTTGGTGCCACCGGTCGAGCGGTCGCCCTGCAGGCCGGGCTCGGTGTACTCGACGGTCAGCTCGACCGACGGCGGGAGCTCGACGTACAGCGGAAGCTCCTCGTGCACCGCGACGATGGCCTCCTGGTTCTCCAGCAGGAAGTGCGACGCGTCCCCGACCACCTCGGGGGTGATGTGGACCTGCTCGTAGGTGGAGCTGTCCATGAAGACGTAGGAGCCGCCGTCGTTGTACAGATACGTCATGTCCCGCTTGTCGACGTTGGCCACCTCGACCTTGACGTCGGCGTTGAAGGTCTTGTCCACGACCTTGCCGGACAGCACGTTCTTGAGCTTCGTCCGCATCACGGCACCGCCCTTACCGGGCTTGTGGTGCTGGAACCAGACGACGGACCACAGCTGCCCGTCCAGGTTGAGCACCATGCCGTTCTTGAGGTCGTTCGTCGTTGCCACGCGGAGAGCCCTTCGAAAGTGATCAGCGGTACGCCAGATTGTAGCGGTCAGTACTGCGTACGGCCGATTCGGCGGCCCCCGCGGGACTCTACGCTGGGGATGGAGAAGTTCCGCAGCGGCACCGGGAGGCAACTGATGTTCGAGACCATCCTGCCGTTGGTAGTGATCCTGGTCAGCGCCTGGGTGGCGAGAAGGGTGAACAAGCGAGCGCGTGAAGCCCGCAGTCAGAACCAGGCGACGCCACGGGCGGCTCGACTTCTCGAGCGGATCCAGGCCCAGCAGGCGGCCGCCCAGCCGACCCTTCAAGGCCAGTACACCCAGCCCGCCTCCGGTGAGGGGCCGCCCGTACTGCTCACCACCAACCAGTCCGGCCGAGCACCGAGCAGCGCGCAAGTTGCCGCTGTCTTCGAGAAACTCATGCAGGCGGGGCGGCAGGCCGCAGGCCCCGGCCAGTACGCCGCACCCGGCCAGTACCAGCCGTCGCAGCCGGCCACCTGGCAGCCGCCGCCTCCTCCCGCGCACATCGGCCGCGAGTTCACCGGTCACCGCCCGGTGCAGAACAAGGTGCCCACGCCCAACGGCGAGATCGAGAAGCGCGTCCGGGAAATGATGTCCACCGGCAACGAGGTTGGCGCGGTCCGGCTGCTCTGCGACGAGCAGGACATGGGGATCATCGAGGCCCAGGAATACGCCCGCTCCCTGATCCGCGCCGCACCGGCGAACCGGAGTACCGGGTCAGAACGCTCGGAGAGCGCTTCCTCCGACGCCCGCGACGAGGAGCCCCGGTACGTCGGATCCGCGGCGTTCGCCGAGTCCGTCTTCACCACCGATCCGGACGAGAACGTCTGGGCCAGCGGCTGGGTCGAGAAGCCGGATGTCGACGACCGGACCGACATCGACGAACTCTGGCAAACCGTCAAGAACCAAGGCCGCCCGACCCCGTCCTGACCTCTCATCCCCAGCTGATCACGAAGCGCGTGTGGCGGGTGACGACCTCGAACCCGGTGCCTCCTGCCGTGCCCATGGCAGCCGCGCCGGAGGGCGTGCCGGCTCGCTCGACCTCGTCCGACCAGCTGGGGTGGGCTTCGAAGACGGGATCCGGCGCCTTGCGGAGCAACTGATCCCAGCTGCGGGTGTGGGTGATGATGTCGTCGGCCAGGGCGGCTGCGGTCGGGCCGTGGGCGCGGGCTCCCAGCTCGACGAGGTTCTTGCCGCGGCTGGGGCGAGAGGCGAGATACCCGAAGGTGGCGCCGTCCACGACCGCGGAACCACCCCAGCGCAGCGCGGGCCGAACCAGGCCGCTCTTGACCGCCGACCTCTTCACCGACATCACGCAGTACCCGGCGAAGCGCGAAGCAAGCCAGAGATCCAGATGCGAGAAGGGCTCGTACCGATCGAGGAGCACCCCCGACCACGCTTCAACCCGTGGCTCCTTGAGCACCTCCTCGAGCGGAGCGGGGTCGATCAACTGATCCTCGTCGATCTGCAGCACCACCTTGTCGCGGTGCAACGGCCAGATCCGCTCATAGTTCGCACCGGCTCCCTGCATCGAGACGAAGCCGCACAACACGGACGACCGGCTGCGCAGATACCCGTCCATCCGGTCGAAGGCGAGCGACCGCGTCTGCCCACGAAGCCGCAGCGGTACGACGATCCGGCCGTCCGCGGCCAACTGATCCACCCACGCCGGCGCGATATCGCCGGCCGTGACGGTCACCAGGATCCGATCGAAGGGAGCGCTCTCCGGCCACCCGAACTCGCCGTCCGTCTGCACCACCCGCACCCCGGGATAGCCCGCCTCGATCAGCAACTCCCGGGCGCGATCCGTCACGTCGGCGTCGATGTCGATCGTGGTGACCGAGCCGTCGGCCCCGACCAGCTCGCTCAGCAGGGCGGCGTTGTATCCGCCCGAGCCGATCTCCAGCACCCGGTGGCCCGGTTGGACGTCAGCCTGTTCGAGCATCATCGCGACCACCGTCGGCTGGGACACCGAACTGATCGCGGTTCCCGCCTCGTTGCGCTTCATCAGGACGACGTCGTCGGTGTAGGCGATCTCCACCGACACGTTCGGGACGAAAAGATGCCGCGGCACAGCCTCGAACGCGGCGGCCACCTGGTCCGTGCGGATTGCGCCCTGGTCGAGCAGTCTCTCGGTCAAGGCCGAGCGCAACGACGCGGCGTACCGGGGATCGTTGCTCAAGGCACTCATGAGGTCAGTCCGTCTTGTCCCCGAGGGATTCGAGCAGGGTGCGCAGGGCGCCGGCGAGTGCGGCACGTTCTTCCGCAGAGAGCGCTTCCAGCAATCTGTTCTCGGTCGCCACGTGGTCCGGCAGGGCGGCATCGATGAGCGCGAGCCCGGCCTCGGTCAGCGTCACCTGGACACCGCGGCCATCGGTCTCGCTGGGCTTGCGACTGACCAGGCCGCGGGCCTCCAGCCGGTCCAGGCGCTGGGTGATGGCGCCCGAGGTCACCATCGACGAGCGCATCAGGCCGGCCGGGGTCAGGCTGTGCTCCGCGTTGCTCCGGCGCAGGGTGGCCAGCACGTCGAACGAGGCCCGGTCCAGGTCGTGGGTGGCGAAGGTGCGGCTCAGTTCACCGTCGATCAACTGGTTGAGTCTCTTCAGCCGGCCCATCACCGCCATCGGCGACGCATCCAGGTCGGGCCGCTGCTCACTCCACTGTTCGAGGATCAGGTCGACATGGTCTGCCATCCGTCCAGGGTAGTGGATCGCTTAGCGGTGAGGTAAAACACTGGCCAGATTGCTTAGCGGTGAGATACATTGTCTTAGTGCTAAGCAATCGACTCGTCCTCATCCTCACCACGGCCATCGCTCCCGCGCTGTGGGGAACCACCTATCTGGTCACGACCGAACTCCTGCCACCCGACCGTCCACTACTCGCGGGCGTGATCCGTGCGCTGCCGGCCGGTCTGCTCCTCATGGCTGTCACCCGCCGACTGCCCCGGGGTAGCTGGTGGTGGCGATCCTTCGTCCTCGGCGGGCTCAACATCGGCGCGTTCTTCGCCCTGCTGTTCGTCGCGGCCTACCGGCTCCCGGGCGGCGTGGCGGCGACGGTCGGCGCGCTGCAACCGTTGCTCGTCGCGGTCCTGTCCGCGGGTCTGCTGGCCCAGCGGATGTCACTGCGCACGATCCTGGCCGCGATCGGCGGCGTGGTGGGGTGAGCTTGCTCGTCCTCCGCGCTGATGCCCGGCTGGATGCGTGGGGCGTTGCCGCAGCGCTGGGTGGAGCGGTGGTGATGGCGACCGGCGTCGTACTGAGTAAGCGATGGACTTCCCCGGCACCGCTGTTGGCGACCACCGGTTGGCAACTGGTGGCTGGCGGCCTCTTGTTGCTGCCGGTCGCGCTGATCGTCGAGGGAGCGCTTCCCGCGTCTCTGACCGCTGCGAACCTGGCCGGGTACGCCTACCTCACGATCATCGGTTCGGCGGTCGCGTACGGGCTCTGGTTCCGCGGTTTGCGCAGTCTGACTCCTACCGACGTGACGTTCCTCGGCCTGCTCAGCCCGCTAGTCGCCACCGGCCTCGGCTGGCTGGCCCTCGACCAAGGCCTCACGCCCGCCCAACTCGCCGGCGCCCTCATAGTCCTGGCCGCCCTCACCACCGCCCAACTCCGCAAGTCCCCCACCACGCCCCTAGCCTCCACCCCACCGAACGGGCGTCCGACGCACATGTCCTCGGTACCGGCCGCGAGCCTGTCCCCCGCCGATCCCACGCCACCGCGGACGGCCGCGCTCTCGGCGACCGCGGCGCGGAGGTGATGGGGCAGATGCGCATCACAGTGTTTGGAGCCTCCGGCGCGGTCGGCAGCAGAGTCGTCCAGGAAGCGCTCTCTCGTGATCACCAGGTGACAGCCGTCGGCCGCAACCTCGACCGCCTGTCCACCCTGCCACCCGAGGCCGTGAAACGACGCGGTGACGCCTCCGACCCCGACGACGTCATCGCACTCAGCGTCGGCCAGGACCTCGTGATCAGCGCGACTCGACCGGTTCCAGGAAGCGAACCCGAACTGGTCACAGCTGCCAAGGGCCTACTCGCCGGACTCGCCGGTACGGGCGTCCGCCTCCTCGTCGTCGGCGGCGCAGCAGGCCTCGTCATCCCCGGCACGGGCGGTACTACGGTCCTCGACAGCCCGGACTTCCCCAAGGACTGGCGCCCGATCGCCCAGGCCTGCAACGAGCAACTAGAAGCGATCCAGGCAACCACCGACGTCGCGTGGACCTACCTGAGCCCGCCGGCCCTCCTCGAACCAGGCATCCGCACCGGCTCCTACCGCCTGGGCACCGACGAGCTCCTCGTCGATCCCCACGGCATCTCCACAATCTCCATGGAAGACCTGGCCGTCGCCCTCCTGGACGAAGCCGAAACCCCCACCCACCCCAACACCCGCTACACCATCGCCTACTGACCGCTACTCCTGACCAATGCTGGGCACGCCGCGCCCAGTCATGAGCGTTTGCCGTTGGCAACGGCCTGGAGCGGCGTTCACCACCACGCAGACGTCGGACCGTTCTGGGCCCCGAGCGCTGAGTGTCATGTCGCAGGACATCGGTGACAGTTCTGCATCAAGACATCGGTGACAGTTCGGGTGATGTTGGTGGTGACACTTCCGTAGCCCGCCCGGCCTGCCTGGCCTGCCTGGCCTGCCTGGCCTGCCTGCTGTTGACCGACTCGATCCGAAACCGGTTGACAGCGGACGGGCCGACCGTTCCGATGGGGCTCGTGAGTCCCCGCAAGGTCCACGCCGATCAGGCCGACATCGACACGCCGCTCGTCCGCGAGCTGGTGGCCGCTCAGTTCCCGCAGTGGGCCGCGTTACCGCTGGAGCCGGTCGACTCCGGTGGATTGGTGAACGCGATCTACCGCCTCGGTTCCGACCTGTCCGTACGGCTGCCGCTCCGGCCCTCGATCAACGACGAAGTCCGACGGGAGCAGGCGAAACTCGCGGCACTCGCGCCGTTCCTGCCTGTGGCCGTCCCTTCTGTCGAGGCGATCGGCTCACCCACCGACGCGTTCCCGGGCGACTGGTCCGTCCACCGCTGGCTCAGCGGTACGCACCCCTCCCCCGACGCGCTCGCCGACCCACGCCGGCTGGCGACGGACCTCGCGGCGTTCGTCGACGCGTTCCGGCGGATCGACCTGCCAGACCGGCCGCCGGCGTATCCGGGCGAGCGCCGCACGCGCGCTCCGATGGTCTCGATGGACTCCTCGACGCGGAAGGCGATCGGCGAGCTGGATGGCCTGATCGACACTCGCGAAGCGCTGGCGTCGTGGGAGGAGCCGCTCGCGGCGCCGTACGACGGGCGCGAGGTGTGGGTGCACTCGGACCTGACGCCGAGCAATATGCTGGTGTCGGCGGAGGGCCGGCTGACCGCGGTGCTCGACTTCGAGACGTGCGGTGTCGGCGATCCGGCGTGCGACCTGTTCCCCGTGTGGTACCTGCTGCCCGCGAGCGTCCGCGACGAGTTCCGTGCGGCGCTGGACGTGGACGACGCGACGTGGCTCCGCGGACGCGGGCGCGTGCTGTCACAGGCCCTGATCGTGTTGGCGTATCACAAGGACACCAACCCGGCGCTGGCGAACGATGCGCGGCACGTCATCGGCGAGGTGCTCGCAGCTCCTCAATGAGGTCTCCGAGCTGGCGATCGACGCGCCAACTCCCGTTTCTCACAGCCCGATAGACGTTCCACCAGCGGGGTCAGCCGCGTGAGCCTGACCAAGCTCATCGAGCACACCAAACCGGCGCCCGGCGTGACTTACCGCGGCAACGGCCGACCTCCCGGACAGCGCCCAAGACCGGCTGAAACGTCACCGATGTCCTGACACACCAACCGTCACCGATGTCTTGATACAGAACTGTCACCCATGTCCTGAGACATCACCCCGAGCGCAGAGTGTGCTCGATTTGTGTCGGAGTGTATTCGAACATACACTCGATTCATGAGCAGACTCCCCAGCGGCCATCCAGCGGACGGGCCCGACCGGGTCCCGCCGGTGGGCGCTCGCGGGGTGCCGCCAGATGGCGGGCCGGTGCCACCGCG
>NZ_DASRXP010000456.1:0-15244 GCF_035687465.1 Kribbella sp. | reverse complement strand
CTTCTCAGCGGCTCCGGGCGTAGCTGCGTCCTTCCCTGGTCGTGGTGAGGTGTGTCAAGGGTCGAACTTGTTCGAGCCCGAAGGGCCGCGAAGCGCCCTTGACTCACCTCGCCGCGACTAGCAAACTCACGCAGCCCGGCGACGCGAACCACCCACACCTATGTGCCCGCGAACCACATCGACCCACCGACCGACGAACGTGAGCGGCAGTCTCCTCGGGACGGGACTGCCCATGCTGGGGTCCGCAGAGTAGTGGGTCGGGTGAGGGTTTGAGAGGCGGGTGAGCGCGACACGCCGGGGATTAATAGGTGGGAAGTAGCTTTTCGGCGGCTTCGGTCGTTGGGTGTCCGTGCAGGTGGGCGGGTTCTTACTCGGGGCTTACCTGCCCGGGCTGTTGAGGTCAGGGTCGATCCACTAACCTGGGTCGGGTTTTCGTCGGCGAGCTGGAGGAATTGTGAAGCGGTTCGTGGTACCGCCGAGCTGGCCCACGCCGCCCCGACGTAGCTGGATGCCGCCGAAGACGTGGCACCCAGACCCCACCTGGCCGCCGGCGCCGGAGGACTGGCAGTTCTGGGTCGACGGCAAGGGCAACGCGGTCCGTGGTCCGGTCGGCCTGTACGGCGGGACGTCCAGGCGCAAGGTGTTCGCCGGAGCGGGTGCGCTGGTGTTGTTCCTCGCGGTGAACTTCTGGGCCTTGTCCGCGATCGGCCTGTTCGACGGGGAATCGCCAAGTACGCAAGCGGCTCCGGTGGTCGACGACAGCAGCCCGACGCCTTCGACCACGCCGTCAGCGCCTCCGACCACCGCGAAACCGTCGACGCCGCCGACCGTCGCGAAGACCGTTGCCCCCAAGACGACGCCGACTCCGAGCAAGACGCGGACCACCAAGAAGACGGAGTCTGCCGAGGAGCAGCGACCGACGGCGACGAAGACCACCACCAAGAAGCCGGTGCCGACGACCCGGCCGACACCTTCGCGTCCGCCGACCCAGGAAGAGATGTACGCGGAGTTCTGCAAGCAGCAGGGCTGGGACCCCGAGTGGTGCAACCCGGACAACTGGCCGGACGACCCCGACCAGACCGCACCCCCGCGCCGTCCCTGATCCCGCCTCAGGCGAGGAAGTCGATGGCGCCGGCTGTGCCGGCCGAGAGCGCCGCTTGGTAGACGGGCCAGGCGACCGCTAGGTCCTGCCAGGGAAGGCCCAAGGGCGCGTACACGGTCAGTTGCGCAGAGCGTTCACGTCCGGGCGAGCGTCCAGTGAGAATCTCGGTCAGTGTCGCGTGCACAGCCTCCTCGCCGAGACCCACGGTGCCCACAGCACCCATGGACACAGCGAGTCTCCTGTCATCGACGACGATCCTGGCCTTGAGCAACAGGTCCGCGGACAGTTCGACCTTGCCGGGCTCGTCCGCGCCGAGGCTGGTGAAGTGTTGCCCAGGACGGACATCGGCTGCTGCCAGTAGTGGTTCGCGCGACCACGTCGCCATCACCACCAACTCAGCCCGCCTGGCGACCTCGAGCGCATCGACAGCAATGCTGGCTGGGACCATCGGGTGCGAGTCAACGAAGTCGGCCGCCTTGCGCGGGTCGGTGTCGTGCACGACCAGGTGCCGCACTGGGCGGAGAGCCGCGAGGCCGCGGATCACCATGGCCGACTGCGCGCCGGCTCCGATTACCCCGACTGTGGCGGCCTCCGCCGAAGCCAGTACGTCGGTCGCCAGGGCAGCTGCGAGACCTGTGCGCCACGCAGTCACCGAGGACGAGTCCATCACCGCCAGCAAGGATCCGTCCGCCAAGTCGTGCAGGCAGACGACTCCGCGCAGCGCCGGCGTGGCGGCCGGGAACTTCGCGTTGATCTTCACCGTGTACGCGGGGATGCCCGGAATCACCCCGGGGAGGAGAGCGGTCGCAGTACCGGGACCCGGGAGGTCTGTCCGCATCCGCTGCGGCTCGACCACGGTTGACGCAGTGAAGCCATCGCGTAGAACCTCAAGGACAGAAGGGATGTCGAGGAGTTCCAGGATCTCTGAGCGGGTCAGGAGCAGCGTCATCTTCAGACCACGTTCTGTTCGGTCCGGTGGGTGGAGGAGTGGAAGCGGGTGGCGTCGAGGGGAGAGACGTCGACGAAGGGCGTTCGGCCCAGGTAGAGGTCGCGGATGACTTCGCCGATCGCCGGTCCTTGAAGGAAGCCATGGCCGGAGAAGCCGGTGGCGTAGAGGAAGCGGTCGATCCCGGCGGCCTCGCCGATCAGGGCATTGTGGTCGGGGGTCACCTCGTAGAGTCCGGCCCAGCCGCCGGTCAGGCCGACCTCGAGGAGGCTGGGGGTGCGCTGTTCCATCACCGCGGTCAACCGCGGCAGCCAGGCGTCGGAGTTGTCGAGGTTGAAGCCCGGCTCTTCCTCGGGATCGGACATGCCGACCAGCAGGCCAGGACCTTCGCGGTGGAAGTAGAACGTGCTGCTGAAGTCGATGGTCATCGGCAGGTCCGGAGGCAGCGTCGGAATGGCGTCGGTGACCACGATCTGCCGTCGCAGCGGCGTCACCGGCAGGTCGACGCCCACCGAGGCGGCGAGTGAGGCCGACCAGGCTCCGGCCGCGCAGATCACCGTCGAGGTCTCGACGATACCGAGCGAGGTCCGGACCTGACGGATCTCGTTGCCTACAGCATCGATGCCGAGGACGGTGCAGCCGGTGACCAGGGTTGCGCCCAGCCGACGGGCGGCCGTGGCGTAGCCCAGTACCACCGACTCCGGCGTACAGTGCCCGTCGTTTGGTGAGAAGCAGGCGCCGACAAGGCCGTCTGTGGAGATCAGCGGAGCCAGGCGGGCGGCCTCGGAGGCGGAGATCATCCGGGTTGGCTGGCCGGCCGCGTTCTGCAGGCGGGTGCTTTCCTCGAAGAGTTCGAGTTGGTCGCCGGTCGACAAGAGGAACAGGTAGCCGACGCGGTGCAGGTCGATCTCCTGGCCCGGGCGTTCGCCGAAAGCAGCGAAGGCTTCCAGGCTGCGGGCGCCCAGGGCGATGTTCAGTTCGTCGGAGAAGTTCGCCCGGACGCCGCCCGCGGCCTTCGAGGTGGAACCCGAGCCGAGTTGCGCCATCTCGAGCAGCAGCACGCGTTCCACCCCGGCCTCGGCGAGGTGGAACGCGATGCTGGTGCCCATCACGCCGCCGCCGACGATCACCACGTCGGCCCGCGCCGGCAACGAAGCCACCATCAGCCCACCGAACCCATCAGCCCGCAGACCGATCAGCTCAGGAAGAAGGCCAGATCGGCCTCGACCTCGACGGTGTCCATCTGGGCCTTCTGGAGTTTGCCCGAGTAGTCCCAGTTCAGCGACTGCCAGCGGGTGAACTGGTCCAGCACCCAGATGCCGCTCTGCCGGGATCCGTTGCCGGACTTCCCGTTGCCGCCGAAGGGCAGGTGCGCCTCGGCGCCGGAGGTGGAGTTGTTCACGCTGACCATGCCGGCCGAGATCCCCTGCGCGAACCGGAACGCCTGCTGCGGATCCGTCGTGTAGATCGAGCTGGACAACCCGTACCCCGGCTTGTTGCCCAGGGCAATCGCTTCGTCGAGGGTCGCGTAGGTGGTGATCCCGACGATCGGGCCGAACGTCTCGTTCAGGAACAGTTCGTCGTCCGGCTGGACCCCGTCCACGATCACCGGGTGGTAGAACAGCCCGGCCTCCGGATCGCCGACGAAACCGTCCCGGGGGCTGCCGGCGCCGACCCGGCCGACGGTGCCGATCACCCGGTGATGCGCCGCGATCCAGCCCAGCGTCTTCTCGAAGCCGGCCGCGAACTTCTCGTCCAGCAAGGGCCCGAACAGCACGTCCTGGGTCGGATCGCCCATCGCGGCCGAGGCGACCGCGGCACTGAAACGCCTGACGAACTCGTCATGCACCGACTCGTGCACGATCACCGTTCCCAGCGACGTGCACCGCTGACCCGCAGTACCGAAGCCGGAGAAGAGGGCGCCTTCGACCGCGAGGTCGAGGTCTGCGTCGGCGGTGACCACCATCGGGTTCTTGCCGCCGAGCTCCAGGCACGGCGTCTGCAGGTGGCGGCCGCAGAGCTCGCCGATCCGGGTGCCGACCTCGCTGGACCCGGTGAAGCCGACCTTGTCGATCAACCCGGCCGCGAGCGACTGCTCGAGCCCCGCGAAGGTGTCGGCGCCATCGGCGTACACGAGGTTGAAGACCCCCGCCGGCACGCCGGCATGCTCGAAGAGCTCGTAGAACGCGTTGGAGCAGACAGCCGAGTACTCCGCCGGCTTCCACACCACGGTGTTGCCGCAGAGCAGGGCCGGGACGATGTACCAGGAGGGGACCGCGACCGGGAAGTTGCCGGCCGAGATCACCGCGACGGCACCGACCGGGCGGCGGAACGTGAACAACTGCTTGTCCGGCATCTCCGAAGGCACGGTCTGGCCGTAGAGCCGGCGGCCCTCGCCGATAAAGAAGTCGCAGGTGTCGATGATCTCCTGCACCTCGCCCAGCGCCTCCGCCAGCGGCTTGCCGATCTCGCGGGTCACCAGGGCCGCGAGCCGGGACTTGTTCGCGGTCATCAACCGGCCCACATTCGCGATCACCTGGCCGCGTTGCGGGGCCGGCAGCGCCGCCCACGACGCCTGGGCCGCACGTGCCGCCCGGGCGGCCTGCACGAACACCTCGGGACCGGCGACACCGATGGTGCCGACCACGTCGGCGGTGTTCGCCGGGTTGGTCGAGGGGGCGGTCCGGACCGGGTCGGGGACCCGCTCCCCAGCGACGACGGACAGGATGGCGGAAGACACAGGTGGGTCCTCTCGGTCGGGGGGCTCGGTGTCGCCCAGCCTCTCATGTGAGCATGGAGTGTGAGCGGTGGAGAGCTGACCGATGAACAGATCCAGGCGATGTCCCTCGAGGAGCGCCGCGAGCTGATCATGCGGCTGACGCAGGCCACGGCCGGGACCAGGATGCCGTCGAGCCGGACGATCGAGCGGATCCGCAAGTGGCGGCTGGCGCTGATGCTGGTCTGTGTGGCTGTCCTCATTCCCTGGATCGTGTATCTGGCGAACACGCTGCCGAACCACTACGTGGCACGGCGCTGGGTGGCCACCTGGGTCGGGTTCGACATCATCCTGCTGGCCCTGCTGGTGCTGACCGCGATCTTCGGGTGGCGGCGACGGATGTTGTTGTTCCCGTCCGCCTTCGCCTGCGGCGTCCTGCTGATCTGCGACGCCTGGTTCGACGTTCTCACCAGCCACTGGGGCGAGAACATGCTGCAGGCGCTGCTGAGCGCCGTACTGGTGGAACTGCCGCTGGCTTTGATCCTGATCGCCGGCCCGCTGCGGCTGCTCCGATCCGTCGCGATCCGCAACGGACTGGTCGATCCCAGGCTGCCGCTCTGGCGGATGCCGATCCCGGTGCCGGAGCTGTGGCCCGAGGGGAAGATGCCGCCGAACTGACCTTGTGATTCCATTCACAATATGGTTCAGTGGAACTGGGCCCGGCAAGGACCGGGTCGCAGGGCAACCATGTCGAAGTGACACGGAGGCGTCCATGACCGAGCGCAAACCGCCGGGAATGCGGACCGAGGACTGGGTCGAGGCCCAGATCCGGCAGGCCCAGAACCGCGGTGAGTTCGACGATCTGGCGGGAGCTGGCCAGCCGCTCCACAAGCTTGCCGATCCGCATGATCCGGACTGGTGGGTGAAGGACTTCATCCGCCGCGAGAAGATCGAGGCGGACGTTCTGCTGCCGCCGTCGGTGCAGTTGCGCAAGGAGAAGCAGCAGATCACGGACAAGCTCCGGAAGATGCGCAGCGAGACCGAGGTCCGCGAGTACCTGCAGGACCTGAACAAGCGGATCCTGCTGCAGATCCGTGACGCGACGGGCGTCGTGGTCCCGGTCGGCCCGGTCGACGAGGAAGAGTTCGTCGAGCAGTGGTTACAGGATCGCCCGCAACCGGAGCCCGCTCCCGAGGCGTCGGACCGGCCCCAGCCCAAACGCTCGATCTGGCAACGCCTCTTCAGCTGAACCCGCACCGTCCGGCAGGTGGGGTTCGGACGGTCAGGGTTCCAGCAGGGCGCGGGCTGCGGCTTCGATGGTCTGTTCGCTGAGCAGCACTTCACGGGCGGCGTCGCCCAAGGGAATGAACGAGTCCTCGCTGGTGACGCGCGCCAGGCGTCCGGTGAAGCCGGCATCGACGAGCGCTGCCAGCACGCCCTCGGAGACGCCGCCCGAACGCCGGGTCTCGTCGACCACCAGCACGCGACCAGTGATCGTTGCCTCACGCAACAAATCCTCGAGGGGTAGCGGTGTGAGCCAGCGCAGATCGAGGACCCGGACGCGGCCGTTGAGTTTCTCAGCGACCCGAAGGCTCATCGGGACGCCGTTGCCGAACGTGACGAGGGTGAGGTCCTGGCCGTCGCCGTACGTGCGGCCCCGCCCGATCGGCACGTGCTCGGCCGGGTAGCCCGCCAGCCAGGCATCGTCGCCGTCCTCGTGCAGGTCGCGCTGGTGGTAGAGCGCGATCGGCTCGAGGAAGACACAGACGGCGCCATCGCTGCGAGCGGCCGCGGCACACGTCCGCAGCATTGCGGCTGCATCGTCCGGACGCGATGGCGACGCGATCACCAGCCCGGGGATGTCCCGCAGGACCCCGATCGCGTCATCGTTGTGGAAGTGCCCGCCGAACCCCTTCTGGTAGCCGTAGCCGGCGATCCGCAGCACCATCGGATTCCGGAACTGCCCCTGCGAGAAGAACTTCAGCGAGGCCGCCTCGCCCCGCAACTGGTCCTCGGCGTTGTGCAGATAGGCCAGGTACTGGATCTCCGGCAACGGCAACAGCCCGGAAACCCCCGCGCCGAGGGCGAGTCCGAGGATCGACTGCTCATCCAGCAGCGTGTCGAAGACCCGGGCCGGACCAAAGCTCTTCTGCAACCCGCGAGTGACGCCGTAGACGCCACCCTTGCGGCCGACGTCCTCACCGAAGACCATCGCCTCCGGGTACGACGCGAGCACCTCCGCCAAGGCACGGTTGATCGACTGGCTCAGGGTGAGCGGCTCACTCGTACGGCCACCACGCTCGGGCAACGACTCCGTCACGACTGTGGGATCCGGGTATCGCAGCGGTGCGGCAACCGCCTCTGCCGAGGCAAGCTGAGGCAGCCCGGCCACCTCCCGAGCGATCCTCATCACCTCGGACCGCTTGTCCTCGTAGAGCTCCACGATCTCCGCCGGCGTGCAACCGCCGTCGAGCAGCAGCCGGGCCGTGCCGAGCAGCGGATCCAGCTCCTCGTCGGCGGTCAGCTCGGCCGGAGTCCGGTACGCCGCTTCCACGTCCGACCCGGCATGACCCAGCAGTCGGACGGTTCTGAGCCGGAGGAACGCGGGCCGACGGTTGCGCCGTACGAAGGTCGCCGCCTCGGTGGCCATCGTCAGGGTGGCGGCGAGATCGGTGCCGTCGGCATCGAAGTACCGCAGCCCCGGGCGTTGTCCGTAGGCCTGCTTGATCCAGCCGTCGGGGGTGCGCACGCTGATCCCGATCCCGTTGTCCTCGCAGACCAGCAGCAACGGCATCGGGATCCCCTGGTACGACGTGTGCAGGGTCGCGTTGATCGCCCCGGTCGCCGTCGAGTGGCTCGCCGAGGCGTCGCCGAAACTGGTCACCACGATCGCGTCCGCCGGCCACGCGCACGGTACGCCGAGCTTCGCCGCCCGGGCGATCGAGAAGGCGACTCCCATCGCGCGGGGCAGGTGGGACGCGATCGTCGAGGTCTGCGGGATGACCGCGAGGTCGTGCCGGCCGAACACCTTGTGGCGACCACCGGCGATGGGTTCGGTCGTCGCTGCCGTCACGCCGAGCAGCATGTCGCGGATGCCGTCCTTGTCCTGGTGTTGCGCGGCGCGCGCCAGGTAGAACGCGCCGGAGCGGTAGTGCAGGAGAGCCGGGTCCGTCGGCTGAAGAGCCGCCGCGACTGCTGCGTTGCCCTCGTGGCCGGATGACCCGATCGTGTAGAAGCCGTGGCCCTCGGACTGGAGCCACCTCGCTGCCAGATCGCAGTGCCGGCTGCCGAGTTGGGCGTCGTACAGGTCCCGGACGACCTGAGCGGGGTGGTCACAGGGTGCGGGCTTGAGCGCCTTCACCCGCTCCGCGAACAACTCGTCGACCTGGTTCATCGCACCGACCCCCAGCCGCCCGCGCGCCTGGGACCGCGGTCAGAGGCCGCAGTCGAAGCCGTCGTCGTTCGGGTTGGCGTCGGCCAGGCGGTCCATGATCCGGGACGCGCGTCGAAGGTCGTCACCTGAGACATGATCCGCGAAGAAGGTGGCGACCACGGCATCGACCACCGGTTCAGCCTTCTTCAGCGCCTCCCGGCCGGCCGGGGTCAGCTCGGCCCAGGTGGCCCGGCGGTCCTGCTGTGACGCGGTCCGGACGACCCAGCCGTCCTTGTCCTCCAGCTTGGAGACGAGCCTCGTGCCGCCGCTGCGGGAGATCATCAGCTTCTCCGCCAGCGGTGCCATCCGGAGTTTGCCGCCCGCCTCGTCGAGCGCCCGCAGCACCTCGTGCTCGAAGTACGTCATCTTGGCGACGCTGCGCAGGGTGTTGTCCAGGTGGGCGAACAACAAGGTGTCCGCCCGATACAGGGCACGCCAGGCACCCAGTTGATCCGTGCTCATCTGTTTCGTCGCCATGAGAAGGAATATACACCGCAACTGTTGACACGTGAACTGTTCGTGTGGGTAGAGTCCGATTAATAGTTTCGCTGTCAACTCTTGAGGTGTGCATCGTGAGCAAGGTCCGTTGGAAGGCAGTCGAGCCGCTGCGGCACCGGGACTACCGGCTGTTGTGGACCGGGCTCGCCGTCGCCCTGCTCGGTAGCGGTCTGTGGTTGGTGGCGCTGGCCTGGCAGGTGATCGAGCTGGGCGGAGGTCCGGTTCAGCTGTCGGTAGTCACCACGGCGTACAGCATCGGCTTGCTCGTTTGCATCCTGTTCGGCGGCATCGCGGCCGATCGGGTGTCCCAGCGATCGGTCATCATCGCGGCCGACATCGTGCGCGGTGCTGTCCTGCTGGTTCTTGGGGGCCTTGCGCTCGCGGGACTGCTGGAGGTGTGGCAGCTTGCGGCCGGCGCGGTGATCATCGGCGCGGGGGAGGCGTTCCTGATCCCGGCGTACACGGCGCTGGTGCCGAAGTTGCTGCCACCCGAGCAACTGCTTGCGGCTAACGGGCTCGAAGGCACGCTGCGGCCGCTGGCGCAGCAGGCGACCGGGCCGGCGCTGGGTGGGTTGGCGATCGCGGCACTGTCGCCGGGGGTGGCGATCCTCGTCGCCGCCCTGACCTACCTGTTCTCGGCTGCCTGCGTGATGGCGATGCGCATCCAACCCACGACCGCCTCTACTTCCAGGGAGGCGATCGTTGACGAGGCGGAGGGTGCGGGGCCGACCGGGGTCAGAGCGATGTTCGCCGATCTGCGGGAAGGGTGGAGTTACGTACGCCGTACTCGGTGGTTGCTCGCGTCTTTGCTCTTCGGGACCGTGTTCGTGTTGCTGATCCTGGGGCCGCTCGAGGTGCTGCTGCCGTTCGCAGTACAGGATCAGTTGGGTGGCGGCGCGACGGAGTACGGGCTGGTGCTGGCGGCGTTCGGCATCGGTGGCGCGGTGGGCGCGTTGTTGATCTCGTCGCGGTCGCTGCCGCGGCGGTATCTGACGGTGATGACGCTGATGTGGGGCGTCGGGTCGGCGCCGTTCGTGCTGCTCGGCTATGCGACCGACCTGTGGCTGATGGCTATCGGTGCGGCTATCGCCGGGGGAACCGGTTCGGCGGCGATGGTGATCTGGGGGACGCTGCTGCAGCGCCGGGTGCCGGATCACCTGCGCGGGCGGATCTCCAGCCTGGACTTCTTCGTGTCGCTGCTGCTGATGCCGTTGTCGATGGCGCTGGCGGGGCCTGCTGGCTCACTCTTCGGCGTCAGCGCGGTGTTCCTGGTGGCCGGCCTCGGCCCGGTGGTGGTGTCGCTGCTGGTGGTCTGGCTCGGCCGGTTCACGTCCGACGAGATCGCTCATCCGCTAGATCAGAAGGCCGGTGCCTCGAATCTGATCACCGCGGACGCCTGAGTCCCACCCCAGTCGATCGGCGTACGGCCGGTCCGGTGCCAGCCGGCCCGGTCGTACAGGGCGATCGCGGCTTGGCAGTTCTCGGCGACGTCGAGGGACAGCTTCCGGCTCGCGTCGCGGGCGACGGTGACGCAGTGGTCGAGAAGTTGCCGGCCGAGGCCGCCGCCGGTCCGGTTCGGGTCCACGAACAACCGTTCGACCAGTGCTCCCTGTCCGTCGGCCGTGAGTGCGCCATGGCCGGCCACCTCGCCGTCGACGGTGATCACCCAGCAGCCGAGTGCCTCCGGCGGGGTGAGCCAGCCCTTCGGGTCGGCCGGCCAGTTCACCGGATAGCCGGACAGTTCGTGGACGTCACGCAGGAAGGCGACGCAGTCGACGAAATCGGCATCGGTACGGTCTCGAATCACGATGTTCGGCACGCCGACACCCAATCACGGCGGTCGGCGGCGCGCCGGGCCGGTGGGGTGCGGGTGGTGATCGCAGTAGTGATGATGGGCGGATGAGATGGCTCCGGCTGCACGCCCTGTTGACGGTCACTCTCGGTCTGTTCCTGGTGTTCATGCTGGGCGTTCTGTTCACCGGGCACGCACACGAGAACGATGACCTTGCCGAGCACAACCAGCCGACCCAGAGCCTGGTCGAGTACGCCGGGTCGTCGTCGTTCGGCGAGACGGTGTTCGAGAACTGGGAAAGCGAGTTCCTGCAGATGGGCATGTACGTCCTGCTCACCGCCTTCCTGCTGCAGAAGGGGTCCGCGGAGTCGAAGCCGGTGGACAAGCGGGCCGAGCAGGATGACGATCCGCGCGAGCATCGCAACGATCCGCAGGCGCCGTGGCCGGTCCGGCACGGGTCGGAGTTGCTGCTGAAGCTGTACGAGAACTCGTTGGCGCTCGCGTTCGGGATCGTGTTCCTGCTGTCCTTCTGGCTGCATGCGGTGACCGGTGCCGGTGCGTACAGCGAGGACCAGTTGATGCACGGCAGCGAGGCGGTCACCACCTGGCAGTACTTGCAGACTTCGCAGTTCTGGTTCGAGTCGTTCCAGAACTGGCAGAGCGAGTTCCTGGCCGTGGCGGCGATCGTCGGCGGCTCGATCTTCCTGCGCCAGCGCAACTCACCGCAGTCGAAACCCGTCCATGCTCCTCATGTCGAGACCGGCGCCTAGGTTTCCTGACGAGGCAGGAACCTGGTGGCTGGGTCGATCGTTATGACAGTGTCGACGCCACCGGGCTCCGCGGGCGGGCGTGCGGTTTTGGTGGTAGTCGGCCGGGGTACTCACAAGGGTGTTCCGTGGCGACCATGAGTGAGCTCGGCAAGATGCAGCTTTCCCCGAGGGTTCGGCGTACGGCAGTGGCGGCCGGCGTCGGTGCAGCCACGGCCGGGCTGCTGTCCGGAGTACTGACGCTCGGACCCATCGCGACGTCCATTCTGCTGCTCGTAGTGTTCGCCCTCGCTTGGCCGTTGGCCGCGGTGACCAAGCACGTCTCCGACGATGTCCCGTTCGAGTCGCCGGTGCTGGTCGCCGTGCTGGCCGCTGGTGCGATCCTCTGTCTCCCGGGGCTGGTGAAGCTGCTCGGCTGGGGAGCGCTGGGCCTGATCACTCTGGGGGTCGCGGCCGGGCTGTTCGTGCTGCTCGATCTAGTCATTCCGTCGGACCGGCCCAAGAGGCGCCGCCGGTTCCGGCGGAAGCCCGCGTCCGAGAAGCTGCTCCTGTTGAGCCGGGCCGACGAACTGGAGGACGAGAGGCTGATCGCCTCCCTTCAGTGCCCGCTCAGCATCGAGGAGCTGTGTGGAGTCTGGTGCGAGACCACCACGACGCTGGCGGAAGGCGCCGGCCTCCGCGATCGCCAGGCGGTCGCGGAGGTCCGCCGGATCTGCCTGGACGAGTTCGAACGCCGCAACCCCGACGGCTTCCAGCGCTGGATCGAAGCCGGCGCCCCCAGCGACCCCGGCACCTTCCTCCTCCCCAAACCAGGCGAGTAGGTCTCAGGCCGCCTTCTTGGTGCTCGCCTTCTTCCCTGACGTCTTCTTCGCAGTTGTCTTCTTGGAGGTGGACTTCTTAGCGGTCGTCTTCTTCGCGGCGGCCTTCTTCGTGGTCGTCTTCTTGCTGGTGCTGCCCTGGCGGCGGGCCCGGGCCGCGTCGACGCTGGCGCGGAGGGCGGAGACCAGATCGGTCGTCGAGGTCGCCTCGGGCTCCTCCTCGTTGACCACGAGTTCCTTGCCCTTGCGCTTGGACTCGACCAGCTCCTTGACCCGCTCGGTGTAGCTGTCCTTGTACTCCGCCGGCCGCCATGGCCCGCTCATCGCCTCGATCAGGTCGACCGCCATCTTGAGCTGCTGACCCGCACCGGACTTCGCCGGCAGGTTGCCGATCTCGTCGGCGGCAGCACGGATCTCGTCGGCGAAGAACATCGTCTCCAGCACGAGCACCTTGCCGTCCGCCCGGATCGTCGCCAGGTACTCCTTGCTGCGCATCACGAAGCTCGCGATCCCGGCCCGGTTGGACTTCGCCAGCGCGTCCCTGAGCAGCGCGTAGGACGACGCGTTCTCCTTGTCCCTGGGACCGAGGTAGTAGCTCTTCTGGAAGTAGATCGGGTCGATCTCGTCCAGGTCGACGAAGGTCGAGATCTCCAGGGAGCGGGACTTGCCGGGAGCGATCTCGTCCAGCTCGTCCGGCTCGACGATGACGTACTCGCCGCCGCCGACCTCGTGGCCCTTGACGATCTTGTCGAAGTCGACCTCACGGCCGGTCCGCTCGTTCACCCGTTTGTAGCGGATCCGGTCCGACGTACCGCGCTGGAACTGGTGGAAATCCAGCTCGTGCTCGGAGGTGGCGCTGTACAGGCCGACCGGTACCGAGACCAGCCCGAAGTTGATGTACCCGCTCCAGATCGACCGTGCCATCGTCCAGTCCTTTCCACGACACTCGTTCGCCCGGTACCCGTTCAGAGGCGGTTGTAGCGCTTGCGGGCCTCGCGACTCTCCTTCTGGGCATCCCGGGCGACCTTCTTCGCCTCGGTCAGTTCGGCGTCGATCCGGCGGACCGCCTCGTGGGCCTGCTCGAGCGCCTCGCGGGCCTCGGCCAGCTGGCTGTCGAGGTCGTCGACGGTCGCTTCGGCCGCCTCCGCCGCGGCCACTGCCCGGTCGAACTCCTGCTTGGCCTCGGTCTTCTCGGCTTCCTCGCGCGCTTCTTCCTCGCGTTCGGCCTTCTCCCGCGCGGCTTTCGCAGACCCGGATTCCTCGGCAGCCGACTCTTCGGCGACCTTCGACGCCTTCCGGCGATCCTGCGCCCGCTGCCGCCGCTCGTCGGTCAGGGGCGTCACATTCGACGGCTCGCCGCTCTCGTCGACGACGCCGAAGCCGACATGCCGGAGCGCGCTGCTGAGCCGCCCCTCGCGGACCGCCTCACCCGCGGCCGGATCGACCAGGGCGGCGTCGAGGGTCTCGCGGAGTTTCTGCCCGACATCCGCGCTGACCTTCTGGCCTTCCCGCTCGGCGAGGCCGTTGGCCTCCTTGGCCAGCTGGTCGAGCAGCTTGTGCCGCTTGGGCGTCAGCTCCCGCAGTCTTTCGCCGTCGAGATCGGCCGTCGCCTCGCGGAACTCGTCACCGAGCGCGAGCAGGTCGTCCAGCTGGTCGGGCCGTTCCCGGGCCACCAGGTTCGTCAGCCAGGCGGCGACTGTCGGCTTGCGCAGCGCCTTCAGCCGGGTCGAACCGAGCTGGTCGCCGGCCGCCTTCAGCTGCTTCGCGAGCTCGTTGCGAATGGCAATGAAGTCCGCCGCGGGCGCGGCGTAAAGCCGGCTCGCGGCCTCCTCGAAGTCCACTTGCTCGACGTCCACCCGGCTGACGCTACAGGAACTCCAGCAGGCTCTGTACGAGCTCGGCCGGGGCGTTCTCGGCGATGTGGTGGGTGGAGTCGATCCCGTGTCCGGTGACTTGGGGGCACCACGGCCGCCAGACCTCGAGCGGATCGCCGTAGATCTCCTCCATGTCGTCCTTGGTCGACCAGAGCATCAGCATCGGGCACTGGATCTGCCGTCCGGCAGCTCGGTCCTGCTCGTCGATCCGGCGGTCCACCGTCAGGCCGGCCCGGTAGTCCTCGACCATTCCGTGCACGGTGGCCGGGTTGCGGATCGCCGCCAGGAAGTCCGCGTGGTTCTCCGGGCCGAGGACGTCCGGGGAGTTCGAGGTCCAGGCGTTGTACCAGGTCTCGGGATCGGCGCAGATCACCCGCTCGGCCGGCTTCGCGGTCTGGCCGAAGAACCACCAGTGCCACCACATCGCCGCGAACTTCGCGTCGGCGCGCTCCAGTGCCTCGACCATCGGCACCCCGTCCATCACCACCAGTTGGCTGACCCGGTCGGGGTGGTCGAGAGCGGTCCGGTAGGCGACCTGCGAACCGCGGTCGTGCCCGGCGACGGCGAACTTGTCGTGACCGAGAGCATCCATCAGCCCGACGAGGTCGGCCGCCATCGCGCGTTTCGAGTACGGCGCGTGGTCGTCGTCGCTGGCGGGTTTGTCCGACTGGCCGTAGCCCCGGAGGTCCGGACAGACCACGGTGAAGCCGGCCGCCGCCAGAGCCGGCGCGACGGCGTACCAGGTGGTGTGGGTGCGGGGATGGCCGTGCACCAGGACGACGGGTGGGCCTGATCCGCCGTGCCGCACGCGCAGGGTGACGTCGCCGGTGTCGATCCGCTCCAGAGTGAAATTCTCGAACATGGTTGACCGGGTACCCCGTCCGGAGCCGAAGGATCCCCACCAGCCGGGGGACGACTGGTGGGGATCGTCGGAGGAACTGGAGTGGGCGGAACTCAGTTCTTGAAGGCGTCCTTGGCTTTCTCGCCGGCCTGCTTCAGGTCTGCCACGGACTTCTCCGCCTGGCCTTCGGCCTGCAGGTCTTCGTTGTCGGTCGCGTCGCCGGTCTTCTCCTTCATCTTGCCCTTGGCCGACTCGGCAGCGTTCTTCATCTTGTCCCCGATACCCATCGATCTCATCTCCTCCGTGGTTCCGGTTGCTTGCGACCTCCGGGTGCCCGCCGAAACTCGATCCATGCACGCCCCATCGAAGTGATTGCCGCCGCGACGACGGGGTACCGGGCCTGGCACTCGAATTGGCTTGAAGGGAGCGCGACGATGCCCGCAGGATCCAACAAGAA
>NZ_DASRXP010000455.1:0-3269 GCF_035687465.1 Kribbella sp. | reverse complement strand
TCAGCAGTGCGCCGAGCAGAAGCGTGGCGGGACGTCGCAGCAACCTGGTCATGGGCGGACCTTCCGGGCTGGGAAATCGATTTCTCAGATGTCTACCATCGGGACCGCTTGCTTGAGAAGAGCTCGAAGCCGCTTATTTGCTGCGCAGGAGTTGCTCATTCGCGCGGCCGCGCGCAGTGGGAATCGAAGCCGAGGTCCACGGGTTGCCCCCGGTAGAGCGAGCGGTTGCCACGGGCGACAGACTGGTACCGCACTCAGACTTCCAGCACTCACCCGCAGGAGATTCCATGAGCTCAGCCCAAGCCCAGATCGCCGTCACCGGACTTGCGGTGATGGGCCGCAACCTGGCCCGGAACCTGGCGCGCAACGGATTCCGCGTCGCCGTCCACAACCGGTCACAGGGCCGCACGGACGCGCTGATCAAGGAGTTCGGCCACGAAGGCGAGTTCACCCCGGCGGCCGACCTGCCCGAGTTGGTCGCCGCCCTGGAGCAGCCGCGCAAGATCATCATCATGGTCAAGGCCGGCGAGCCCACCGACGCGGTGATCGACGAACTGGTGCCGCTGCTGGACGAGGGCGACATCGTCGTCGACGCCGGCAATGCGCACTTCGCCGACACCCGCCGGCGCGAGAACGCATTGCGCGCGAAGGGCCTGCACTTCGTCGGTTCCGGCGTCTCCGGCGGCGAGGAGGGTGCGCTGAACGGACCGAGCATCATGCCCGGCGGTTCCCCTGAGTCCTACGCGGCACTCGAGCCGATGCTGACCAAGATCTCCGCGCACGTCGATGGCGAGCCGTGTTGCGTCCACATCGGTCCCGACGGCGCGGGGCACTTCGTGAAGATGCTGCACAACGGCATCGAGTACGCCGACATGCAGTTGATCGCCGAGGCCTACGACCTGCTCCGGCACGTGCTCGGCCTCAGCGCCACCGAGATCGCCGACGTGTTCCGCGAGTGGAACACCGGCGACCTGGAGTCGTTCCTGATCGAGATCACCGCGGAGGTGCTCAGCCAGGTCGACGAGTCGACTCAGGGGCCTTTCGTGGATGTGGTGCTCGACCAGGCCGAGCAGAAGGGCACCGGCCGGTGGACGGTGCAGGTCGCGCTCGACCTGGGCATCCCCGTCAGCGGCGTGGCCGAGGCCGTCTTCGCCCGCTCGCTGTCAGGAGACGTCGTACGGCGTAACGCGGCGGCCGGTGTGCTTCCTGGTCCTTCGGAGGCCAAGGGGGACGTGGACCGGGACGCGTTCATCGAAGACGTCCGGCACGCGCTGTACTCGTCCAAGCTGGTCGCCTACGCGCAGGGGTTCGACGCGATCCGTGCGGCGAGCGAGCAGTACGACTGGAACATCGACCTCGGCGCGATGGCGAAGATCTGGCGCGGCGGCTGCATCATCCGGGCCCGCTTCCTGAACCGGATCATGGAGGCGTACGACCGCGACGCCGCACTGCCGTCGCTGCTGGTGGACGACTATTTCAAGGACGCCGTCGCGAACGGCCAGGACGCTTGGCGTCGCGTGGTCGCGACCGCGGCCACGGTCGGAGTACCGGCTCCTGGCTTCTCGGCAGCCCTCTCCTACTACGACGGACTGCGGGCGGAGCGGCTTCCCGCAGCGCTGATCCAGGGTCTGCGCGATCTGTTCGGCGCGCACACGTACCACCGGGTCGACCGCGAAGGCGCCTTCCACCTCGACTGGTCCGGCGACCACAAGGAACACTCCGCCTAACCCCTCGAGACGCTTGCGTCCGAAGGACCGTGGGGCGGGCCCCTCGGTCCTTCGGACGCAAGGGCGAGCTGGTGGCATTTGGCGTTGGGTCGAACGTATGTTCTAATAGACTCTCAGCGCCAGCCCGCTTCGGCGGGGACAAATGTCACTCAGGGAGATCGCCGCAACGATGACTGTAGACACTTTTGCAGTAGAAGCTCAGACCGATGTCGACGACACTCCCGACGTGGTGGTCGAGTCTGCTGCCGACTCCGCTTTGACGTCCACGTCAGCTGCTGACGCCGACACCGATGCTCCGGCGGCCGACCCGGCACCCGTCGTCGCCGAGGAGAAGCCGAAGCGCGCGCCGGCCAAGAAGGCCGCGCCCAAGAAGACCAAGACCCTCGAGCTCACCCTGACCGTCACCGGCACCGCCGATGGCGAGTGGAAGGCGGAGCTGAAGCAGGGCAACAGCTACATCGCCAAGAACCTCCTCGTCGCGGCCGCCGCCGTCTCGCGCGCCGCCAAGGAACTGCACGAGGATCTGTCCGGCCCCATCGACGAGGTCATCGACGCCGCCCGCGAGCAGCAGGCCGCGAAGGTTGCCGCCCTCGAGGCCGAGCTGGAGGCCGCTCGCAAGGCCCTGGCCGAGCTGGACGAGTAGAACCCCAAGGCTTCCCAGGTGCTCCGGGCCCGAGGCGTCCGGCACGGAGCACTCCGGGGAAGGTAAATGAGGAGGTGCCGGATCGGTGGCCGGTGGTCGTACCCGTGGTTGCCCCAGGGTGGCCCAGTGATTGCCACAGTGTGACCGATCCGGCACGCCGCATCGCTGGGCGCGGCGCTCCCGGCCGACGTACCGTGTTGGCCTGGGCCGGTCCCGTTGGGCCCTGACCGCTCCGTAGATGAAGGGGTCAGATGAGCAGCTTCCAAGACCTGGGATCGTTGTTGCTGGTTCGCGGTGCGGACGAGTTGGACCATGCAGGCGGGACGCTTTACGTCCACCTCCACCGGGTCGCGAAACGACTCACCTCGCTCGGCGCCTCGGACACCTTGGTGCTCGCCGGGCTCGCGCACGCGGCGTACGGAACGGACGGGTTCCCGACGCACCTGTTCGACTGGCAGCAGGAGCGGCCGGTACTGGAGGCCGTGATCGGACCCGACGCCGAACTACTGGTCTACCGCTACGGCTCCTGCGAACGCGAAACGACGTGGCGCGACCTGGCCGAGCACCACACGGTCACGGACCGCTTCACCGGAACGTCCGAAGAACTCACCACCGAGGAACTACGCGACTTCGTCGACCTCTCCATCGTCAACGAACTAGACGTCCTCGACCACGCCCCAGCCCTCGCCCCCAAGCTGCGTTTGTACCTGCAGGAACTCGTCCCCCGCTGGCAATCCCTCGCCTCCCCCGCCGTCCTAGCCGACGCCACGCGCATCCTCCACCTCTGAGGGCCGCAGCCCTGTATTCCGGCCCGACGCGGGTCGACAGATCTGCGCGGTTCGCGGGTCGGTAGGTGCACGTGATTCGCGGGTCGACAGGTGCACGTGATTCGCGGGTCG
>NZ_DASRXP010000454.1:0-3141 GCF_035687465.1 Kribbella sp. | reverse complement strand
CCGTCGATGCGGCCGGCGGACCTCGGCGAGCGCTTACTGAAAGCCGGCTTCACAGCCGGCGGCAGCGAGCCCGGCATGGCGGTCGACCTGACGAAACTCGCCGGCTCTGTGGGGCCGGGGGGCTTGGTGATCGAGCGGATTGGCGAGGGCGAGCTCGATGCCTGGGTGGGGACGTTGGGAAAGGGGTTTGGGGAGGGGGTGAAGGAGGCGGAGTGGGTTGGGTCGGTCTATCGGCGGTTGGGCGTTGGAGATCCGTGGCGGCATTACCTGGGCTGGCTTGATGGTGAGCCGGTGGCGACGGCCACGGTTTACCTGGCGGCCGGGGTGGCCGGGGTGTACTTCGTGATGACGGTGCCCGAGGCGCGACGGCGTGGGATCGGCGCCGCGATCACGCTCGCCGCGCTCCAGGAGGCACGGGACAGCGGCTCCACACACGCCGTACTGGGGTCCTCGCCCGCCGGACGCACCGTCTACGAAAGTCTTGGCTTCCGTACTTACTGCACTATCGAGCTCTACGAATTAGCAGTTCCAGCGGTGGATCGCCGGGGAGCCTCGTTCCCAGCCGAGGACTGAGACCGTGGCGGTACCGAGGACGAAGTGACGACCCTCGGTGACGTTGAGCTCGAGCCAGCGGGCGGTCAGGGCCCGGAGAGCGTGGGAGTGGGCGAAGACCAGGACGTCGCCGTCGACCGCGGCGATCTTGGCGATGACACGATTCAGCCGGGTCGCGACCTGGGCCGGGGTTTCGCCGTTGGGCACCGGGTCCTTCCAGACCGTCCACCCCGGCACGGTCTCGCGAATCTCCGCGGTGGTGATGCCCTCGTAGTCGCCGTAGTTCCACTCGACCAGGTCCTCGTCGACCTCGGCGTCCGGAAAACCGGCCAGCTCGGCCGTGCGCCGCGCGCGTTGCATCGGGCTGGTCAGCACCAGGTCGAACTGCTCGGCGGCCAGTCGCTCCTTCAGCGATGCCGCGACCTGCTCACCCTCCGCGGTCAACGGCAGGTCCGTCGTGGACGTGTGCCGGCCCGACTTGCTCCAATCCGTCTCGCCGTGCCGGACCAGCCAGAGCCGGTCCTCGCGTTCCGTCGACTGCGCGTGTGTGGTCACAGGATTCATGGTCGCAGATCGGTAACCGGCGACACCCGAACCCTTGACCAGCTGGGTCCGACAAGGCAGGGTCGAAAAGTGTAAGCGCTTCCACTCTGCTACCAGTCCGACCCTGGAGGAGCCCGCCCGATGGCATCCCGACCAACCGGCAGGCCCGCGACGATCTACGATGTCGCAGCCCTGGCCAACCTGTCGATCGCCACGGTCTCGCGGGTTCTGCAGGGCACCGGACCGGTCTCGGAGAAGGCCAGAGCCAGGGTCGACCAGGCGGCGTACGAGCTGAACTACGTGCCACTGCGAGCCGCCCGAAGTCTCGCAGTACAACGTCATGAGGCGCACGGGCTCGTACTGCCCGACCTGGCCGGCCCGTTCTACGGCGACCTGCTGATGGGCTACGAACGCTGGGCTGCCGAGCACGGCCAGAGCGTCATCATCACCGTGACCCAGGGAATGGACTACCGCCGCAACCTGCGGGAGCTGGCGAGCCGGGTCGACGGAATAGTTGTGCACGGCAACGCTCTCGAACGCACCGCGGTGCAGGACCTGCGCCGGGCGAAGGTCCCGGTCGTCCTGATCGCCCATCCGCCGGTCACCGGCTGCGACTCGGTCCGCAGCGAGAGCGCCACCAGCGCGGAACGACTGACCACCCGGCTGCTCGACCACGGCCGCTCGCGGCTGCTCTTCGTCGGCGATCCAGCCAGCTCGTACGACGTGTCCGAGCGCTACGCGGGATTCTCCAGGGCCCTCAGCAGCCGCGAACTGCCGGCACCCGAGCCCGAGCGGGTCCCCTTGACCGAGCAGGCCGGCGCCGCCCTCGCGACGAAGTTGCTCCAGGCAACCACACGACCCGACGGCCTGGTCTGCGCGAACGACGAGCTCGCGCTGGCCGCTCTGAAGATCCTGCGAACCGGCGGACTCGCAGTACCGGATGACATCGTCGTGACCGGCTGGGACGACGTGATGGCGGCTCGGTACGTGTCGCCCGGACTGACCACTGTGCGGCAGCCGATGGCCGAACTCGGCGGGCTGGCTGCCCAACGACTGCATGAACGCATCACCGGGGAACGAGCCCGGGCGCGGAACGACGTACTGGCGACACAGCTCGTGCTGCGGGACAGCTGCGGCACGAGACCGGGGGAAACGCAAACCCCAAGAAACGGTTGAGGAGAACGAGATGTACACCCAGACCACCCGGCGCCGGCTACTGGCGAGCGGTGCGGTAGTGACGTCCGCAGCGCTCGCACTGACCGGCTGCGGCCGGTCCGAAGAGGCACCCGACTCGGCGCCCAAGGCAACGACCAGTATCGGCAGCGGACCGGCCACCGGTGAGCTGACCGTCTGGGCGATGGGCACCGAGGGCGAGAACCTGCCCAAGCTGACCAAGTCCTTCGAACAGGCGAACCCCGGCGTCAAGGTAACCGTCACCCCGATCCCGTGGGACGCGGCGCACAACAAGTTCACCACCGCGATCACCGCGCAGTCACTGCCCGACGCGGCGATGGTCGGCACCACCTGGATGGGCGAGTTCGCCGACCTGGACGCCCTCGATCCGACGCCTGCGGGGATCGATTCCAGCACGTTTTTCCCCGGCGCGCTGGACACCACGAAGGTCGGCGAGACGCAGTACGGCGTGCCCTGGTACGTCGAGACGCGGCTCGTGTACTACCGCAAGGACCTCGCTGCCAAAGCCGGGATCACCGCGCCTCCGACGGACTGGGACGGCCTGAAGGCGATGGCGAAGGCGATGAAGGAGAAGGCGGGCGCGAAGTACGGGATCAATCTCCAGCCGGGCGGGCAGGGCTCGTGGCAAACCGTGATGCCGTTCGCGTGGTCGGCCGGCGCGAGCATCACCGCCGACGGTGACAAGGAATTCACCCTCGACACCCCGGAGATGCAGGAGGGGCTGAGCTACTACCAGAGCTTCTTCACCGAGAAGCTGGCCGGCACGGACCTGCCGCCGAACCAGACCGAGGCGCAGTTCGTCAGCGGCCAGGTGCCGATGTTCATCTCCGGGCCCTGGATGGTCGGCTCGAT
>NZ_DASRXP010000453.1:0-4132 GCF_035687465.1 Kribbella sp. | reverse complement strand
AGGGTCGATCTCGAGAATCTCGCCCTTGTCCTCGTACTCCTTGCCCTCGTACACGCCCTGCCAGGTGATCGGACTGCCCTGCTGCCAGTCGGTGTGCACGTCCGCCCCGAACATGAACTTCTTGATCTCCGCCGGGTCGGTCAGCACCGCCCACACCCGCTTCGGCGATTCGCTGATCTCGGTCTCCGCAGTGGCCACATAGTCGGCCATGATGGTCAGCTCCTATCTAGTCCGTGCCCCGACCGTACGGCTACCCGGTACCCCGGTCTTGGACAAAAGCGTCACTCGAGCCGAGCCAGCTCCTCGTCGACGACAGACGGTGCCAGTTTGGTGAAGATCGGCGTGGGCACCGCAACAGGAGTCCCCGGTACTACGGGTCGCGAGGTCCAGGTGGCTTCCTGGGCATAATCGCCCGTGATGATCGGAGCCGCGATGATTGGATAGGCAGGTCCCCCGTCCAGATCGTCCACCTCGCGGACCTCGGGTTGGGCGACGAAGGTGCCGGTCCCACCGAGTGCCTCGTGGACCCGTTGCGCCGAGTGCGGCAGGAACGGGGCCAGCAACCGGTTGCTGTCAGCCACTACCTGGGCGGCGACGTGCAGGATCGTGCCCTTGCGCTGGGGATCCGGCTCCTTCCAGGGCGCCTGCTGGGAGAGGTACTGATTCGCCTCGGAGGCTGTCCGCATCGCCTCGCCGATGGCCTGTTTGACCCGCTGGTGGTCCAGATGCGCACCGACCGTGGCGAAGGCGTTCTTGCTGGCGGCAAGCAGTTCGTGGTCGGCGGTGGTCAGGTCCGACGCCGGCGGGATCGCGCCGAAGTTCTTCGCGATCATCGAGGCGGTGCGGTTCACCAGATTGCCCCAGGTACTGACCAGCTCGTCGTTGTTCCGCCGGACGAACTCGGACCAGGTGAAGTCGGTGTCCTGGGTCTCCGGCCCGGCCACCGAGATGAAGTAGCGCAGTGCGTCCGGTCCGTACCGCTCGAGCACGTCGCGGACGTAGATCACCACCGAGCGGGACGAGGAGAACTTCCTGCCCTCCATGGTGAGGAACTCGCTGCTCACCACCTCGGTCGGGAGGTTCAGCGTGCCGTAGCTCCCCGGCGAACCACCTCGCGCGCCGCGTCCGTCGTACCCGAGGAGCTCGGCGGGCCAGATCTGGGCATGGAAGGTGATGTTGTCCTTGCCCATGAAGTAGTACGACTGCGCGGCCGGGTCGCACCACCAGGCGCGCCAGGCGTCGGGGTCGCCGCTGCGGCGGGCCCACTCGATGCTCGCGGACAGGTAGCCGATGACGGCGTCGAACCAGACGTAGAGCCGCTTGTTCGGGTTGTCCTCCCAGCCGGGCAGCGGGACCGGGATGCCCCAGTCGATGTCGCGCGTCATCGCCCGCGGCCGGACGTCGTCGAGCAGGTTGGTGGCGAACTTGAGCACGTTCGGCCGCCAGCCGGTGCGGGTCTGCAACCAGGAGCCGAGTGCCTCCGCCAGGGCCGGCAGGTCGAGGAAGAAGTGCTCGGTCTCGACGAAGACCGGGGTTTCCCCGTTGATCCGACTGCGTGGGTTGCGTAGCTCGATCGCGTCCAACTGGTTGCCGCAGTTGTCGCACTGGTCACCCCGCGCCGCGTCGTACCCGCAGATGGGGCAGGTGCCCTCGATGTAGCGGTCCGGGAGGGTGCGGCCGGTGGACCGCGAGATCGCGCCCATCGCGGTCTTCGTGACCAGGTAGCCGTTGCGATGGACCGTCCGGAAGAGCTCCTGCGCGACGGCGTAGTGGTTGCGGGTGGTGGTCCGGGTGAACAGGTCGTACGAGAGCCCGAGGCCCTGCAGATCCTCGACGATCACCCGGTTGTAGCGATCCGCGAGCTCCTTCGGGGAGACGCCTTCCCGCTCGGCCTGCACCAGAATCGGCGTCCCGTGCTCGTCGGTCCCCGACACCATCAGAACCTGGCGACCCATCATCCGCTGATACCGGCTGAACACATCCGACGGAACACCGAATCCGGACACATGGCCGATATGCCTGGGGCCGTTCGCATACGGCCAGGCCACGGCGGAGAGAACGTGGGTCATACAGCGACTGTAGGGCGGCCCGGCGTCAGGTGGCCAAAGGGTTTCGGCAGCCGGATTGTGCAGGATGTCAGCAATGTTGGGGATGTCCGGTGTTTCCCTTCGGTCGCTAGCGTGCGGGGCGGTCCCCACCGACAGGAGCTGCCGATGTCGATCCGCCCGCGATCCCGGATCCTTGCCCTACTTGCCGTGGCGATGGTCGGATTTGGTCTGCAGTTGGCTCCGCCGGTCGCGGCGACGGCAGCCCCGATCCCGGTTCAGCTGCTCAGCCTCACCGACCTGCACGGGTACCTGTCGGAGACCGAGAACCTGACGATCGCCGGGCCGTCCGGCAACCTGGCCGTCGGTGGTGCCGCCTATCTGAAGGCTCACCTGGACCAGCTCCGCGCCGGGCAGCCGAACTCGCTGCTGATCGGGTCCGGCGACCAGTTCAGCGGCTGGCCGGACTACACCCAGGGCTTCGCGAACGAACCGACGATCGAGGTGCTGAACGCGTTCGGGATGGATTTCGACGTGGCCGGCAACCATGAGTTCGACCGCGAGTTCCCGTTCCTGCAGCGGATGATGTCGGGCTCCTGCTACGGCAAACCCG
This sequence comes from Kribbella sp., assembly GCF_035687465.1. Lineage (NCBI taxonomy): Bacteria > Bacillati > Actinomycetota > Actinomycetes > Propionibacteriales > Kribbellaceae > Kribbella > Kribbella sp. The sequence continues at coordinate 1,474 of NZ_DASRXP010000453.1, read as the reverse complement.
GTTTCGACAGTTGCTTCACGGACTCGACCGGCAAGGCGTTCCACGGCACGGACTACCAGTACCACTCGGCGAACATCGTGAATCCGCGGTCGAAGCGGCCCGTGTTACCGCCGTACTGGATCACCAAGGTGGGAACCGCGCGGATCGGATTCATCGGCCTCACCCTTCCCGGTACGCCGAACGAGACGCTGTCCATCGGCGGATCGGGGTTCGAGTTCCAGGCACTCGTCGGAGCCGCGAACAAGGCTGCCGCGGAGCTCAAGAAGAAGGGTGTCGAGGCGATCGTGGTGAGCATGCACGAAGGCGGCCAGCAGGGCGGCCTGTTCAACGAGTGCAAGAACCCGACCGGCCCGATCTTCGACGCCGCAGCGACGTTGTCTCCCGACATCGATGTGATCCTTGGCGGCCACTGGCACACCGCGTTCAACTGCATGCTCCCCGATCCGGCCGGCAACCCCCGACCGGTGCTGGAGGCATCGAACCACGGCCGCGTGCTCGGCGAGGTGAAGTTGTCGCTTGACCCGAAGACCGGTGACGTGATCCGGGCTGCGACCACGGCCACCAACCACGCGGTAACCAAGGACCTGATCCCGGACGCGGGGATCCAGAAGATCGTGAAGTACTGGATGGATCGGTGGACTGTCCGCCAGGCACAGCCGCTGGCGAAGATCGATAGCGACCTCGATTTCACCACCACAGCGGAGAGCCGTACTGGAAACCTGGTCGCGGATCTCTACCAGTCCGAAGCGTCAGGCAAGCGCAACGGCGATGCCGATCTGGCGCTGGTTCCTGCCGATCTCGGCGTCGACGTGATCGCCGCCGGACTGAAGTACGCGCCTGGTGCCGACCCGAACGACCGGCCGGGACGGGTGCTGTTCGGGGAGGCCTGGCCGGTGGCCGGGATCTCGCCGATCACCACGTTGTCGCTGAAGGGGTCGACCGTCGACGCGATCCTCGAACAGCAGTGGATCCCGCCCGCCTACGGCTGCCGGCGGTTGTCTTCCCTGGCCGTCTCCAAGAACGTCCGCTACAGCTACGACCTGGGCGCGCCGATCGGGAACCGGGTCGACCCCGCGAAGGTGTTCATCAACGGCAAACGACTCGATCCCCGGCGGACCTACCGGGTCGCGACGACCGCGGTGATGCCGCTGCACGGTACGCAGTACGGGTATCCGGGCTTCGAGCAGTACGGCGACCTGGTCCGCGCGCCGAGAATGGGTCAGGAGGTCTTCCTGAACTACCTGCGCACGCACCCGTCGATCAAGGCTCCCGCGCTCGGCCGGGTGACCGCGATCCCCGGCACTCCCCCGCCGGTCGACGGGCCCTTCGGCCCGCTGAACCTGCTGCCCCAGAGCGCGATCACCGCGACCGCGACCAGCCAGGGATCCGCCGCCTACAGCGCAGCCGCTGCGGTGGACGGTCAGTGCTCGACCATGTGGCACTCCGCATGGAGCCCATACGCCCCGCTGCCGCA
>NZ_DASRXP010000452.1:0-8597 GCF_035687465.1 Kribbella sp. | reverse complement strand
GGGCTTCGCGCGTACTTCGATCGGTTGGCCGATGATCCGGTTCGTGTCGGTGTCGATCACCGAGATGCTGCTCGACAGGTAGTTCGCCACGTAGGCCCGGCCGCGGCTCGGCGAGATTGCCACCTGGAGCGGATTGTCGCCGACGGGGATGGTTGTGATCGTCCGGCGCGCAGCTGTATCGATGACGGACACGCTGTCCGCTCCGCTGTTGGTGACGTAGGCCCGAGCCTCCGTCGGATGGACAGCGACAGCGAGCGGCAGCTTGCCGACCTTGATCGAGTTGCCGACCCTCGCGAGCGTCGTGGTGTCGATCACGGATACGGTGCCCGCGTCGCCGTTGACGACGTACGCGAGGGTGCCGTCCGGTTGAACCCCCGTCCCCAACGGACGGTCGCCGACCGCGATCGGGCGGCTCGCAAGTTCACCGCTGCTGAGGTCGACAGCGGACAGGGTGTTGCGCTCACTGTTGGTCGCGTAGATCCGCCGCCCGTCCCGACTGACCGTCATCCCGTAGATCCCCGGAACACCGACAACAACACGGGTGGGCAGGGCCGTCGGCACAGAAGTGGGCGCAGATGAAGGCGCGGAGGTCGGGGCAGATGTAGGCGCAGAGGTCGGTGCGGACGTCGGAGCGCTCGGGGAAGGCGTCGCCGAGCCCAGCTCAGCCTCGTCACCGGGCTCGTCTCGCAAAGCAAGCGCACCCCCAACAACCACAGCCAGTACGGCGACCGCCGCGACACCCCCCACCACCCACCGATTCCGCCACCACGGACTGCCCCCGCCCGGGCCGGGCAGAGCCGGGCCAGTGCCTGCACCCTGCGCGTCGGGTGAGCGCGCTGCCGAGCCATCTGGCGAGGTCGCCGCGATGCCGCTCGCCATCCGGCGGCTCCGCCCCCACCGGTTGCCCTTCGCCGACTCCGGCTGGGCTGCGCCGGTTGCCGAGCCTGGGTCAGACGACGCGAACCCAACCTCCGCCTCCGGCGAGGCGTAGAGGACGGCGCCGAGGGCTATGTCGTGTTTGGGGTGGGTGTCGAGGGCGGTGGCCGTGCCGAACGTGCTTTGCAGCAGGTGGCTGACCAGCGGGATCCGGGAGCTGCCGCCGACCAGGACGATCGCGGTGAGGTCGTCGCTGGAGATGCCGGCCGTGCGCAGTGCCCGGCTGGTGGCTTCGACGGTGTCCCGCAACGACGGGCCGATCAGGTTCTCCAGTACGGAGCGGGTCAGCGGCACCGACGTACTGTGGCCCGGCAGCGTCACCGGGATGACCGTGTCGACGTCGGCGGACAGTGCTTCCTTGGCCTCGACGCAGTCGCGCCGCAGCCGGGTCAGCGCCGCCTTGGCCTCCGGAGTGGTCAGGTCGAGATCCGTGACCGCCGGGCCCAGAGACTCCACCACGTGCTGGAAGACGGCCTCGTCGAAATCCACCCCGCCGAGGTGCTCGATACCCTCCGGACTGCCCAGGATCGTGAACCCCGCCCGGGTCTTCTCCAGCACACACACATCGAACGTGCCACCACCCAGGTCGTACACCGCGACCCGGGCACCGGGGTCGAGCTGGGCCCGCGCGGCGTACTGGACTGCGGCCGCCAGGGGCTCCGGACAGGTCCGGGCCGGTCCCAGATCCGCCATCGCGATGACCTGGTCGAGCAGCTCCCGCTTGTACGCACCCCAGTTCGCCGGGAACGTCAGCACCACTTCGTCCGGCGCCGACCCCTTCCGCTCCGTCGCGGCCGCGACCACCCACGCCAGCAGCCGCGCGGTCAACGCCTGCGGCGAGAACGGCGTACCCGCCACCAGCATCGGGACCGGATCCCCCAGCCGCCGCTTGAACTCCCGCACCAACCGTGTGGAGTCGATCGCCCCCTTGCGCTCGGCCGCCTCACCGATCAGGAACTCGCCGTCCTCCTGCAGGTACAGCACCGACGGGATCTGCAGAGCGCGATTCCCCAGCCCGAGCATCGACGGCGGCTTGCCGCTGCCCAGGTCGAACGTCGCCGCGGCCGTGAACGTCGTGCCCAGGTCGACGCCGAGTCGATAGCCCATGCCCCCACCCCGTTAGGAAGTCGCCTCATGGTAGGGCGATTCGAGCAGGGGGTAATAGGGGCCGAACTCGCGCTCGAGAACCAGCCGGCCGAGTTTGCGGTATTCCTGGCCGACCGCGGCGATGAGGTCGAGCATTCGTACCGGCTGGCCGGACTCGGCGGCGAGGTAGGCGGCGGTGACGGAGGCGGAGCGGATGTTGCCGCCCGCCAGTTCGAACGACTGCGCGCAGAACTCGAGATCCAGGTCGTCCCCGAGCGGTAGCGGCGGGGCCAGGCACTGGTGCCACAGGCGAGCCCGCAGATCGGGGGTTGGCGCCGGGAAATCGATGATCGCGTCCAACCGGCGGGTGAAGGCGTCGTCGATGTTGGCGCGCAGGTTCGTCGCCAGGATCGCGAGCCCGTCGAAGCTCTCCAGCCGCTGCAGCAGGTACGCGCTCTCGATGTTGGCGTACCGGTCGTGCGCGTCCCGTACGTCGCTCCGCTTGCCGAAGATCGCGTCGGCCTCGTCGAAGAACAGCACGGCGTTCACCCCGGCAGCCTCGGTGAAGATCCGCTCAAGGTTCTTCTCAGTCTCGCCGACGTACTTGTCCACCACAGTCGCGAGGTTGACGGTGTACAGATCCAGCCCGAGCTCCGTCGCGATCACCTCGGCCGACATCGTCTTGCCGGTGCCGGAATCGCCTGCAAACAACGCAGTGACGCCCCGCCCACGCCCTCCGCCACGCCGCATCCGCCAATCCGTGAGCACGGTGTCCCGGTGCCGTGCCCGAGCCGACAGTCCCTGCAAAGCGCGCAGTACGGATGGAGCGAGGACAAGGTCGGACCAACCGACCTCGGGCTCGATCCGCCGGGCCAGGCGCTCAAGCCCGGCAGCATTCTGAGCCCGTACTCCGCGGCGCAGGTCCGCTGCGGTGATCTCCGTGCCCGCCAGCAGCGCCGATGCGGCAGCGGTCTTGAACACCTTCCGCACCTGCCCGGGTCCCAGCGCCAGATGAGCCGCGAGCGCCTCCGGATCCAGCCCCGACTCGTGCAGTTGCTCCCGCCACAGCTCGATCCGGTCGTGGGCACCAAGCACCGGCGCATCCACCGTCAACGGGCTGTCTGGGCTCCACCTGGGGTCCCAGGTCGTAGTACCGACGAACACGACGGGAATGTCCCAGCGGCTCAACCGGTGCAGGGCTTCCAGCGATGCCTCCGCGAGTGCCTCGACCGGTCCGGCGACCAGCCCCGCGCCCTGCAGCAGGGCTTCGCGCCCGGCGATGACCGCCAGGCCGAGGGGCTCGGCGTCACGCGCCACCAAGCTGAGATCGACGGCCACCACACCAAGCCCGGCGGCGGCGAGCGCCGCGGCGGCGATAGATCCGCCGGTCCCGGCCTCATGCTCACGCAAATGAACCAGCCGTACTCCGGACGCCAGCGTGCGACCGAGATCCGTACTCACAGCAGACCGGTACGGCGTCAGTTCCTCGAGCATCGGGACCAACCGATGATCGGGCAGGTCGTCGCCAAGCAAATGCGCAGCCACCCGGTCGGGCACTCGCAACGCGCGAGTCAGGAACGGCCGGTCCGTGTCCTCCACGATCAGCAGGCCGCGATCCACCAGCGGCCCCGACGCGGTCAGCCTGCCTCTCGCGACCGCCGACATCGAGGATGCTCCGGCCAGGTCAAGGGCAAGACCGACACTCGGCCGCCGGCGGGTGACATCGTCATTGAGGTAGCCGTACAGCCGCTCGAACCGGCTATCGAGATCAGGCAGTAGCGCGATCACCAGGAGTTCGGTGTCCAGCTCGGACAGGCCGGCCGCGGCGGCGAGCGAGCGCAGCCGGATGACGTTGCCAGCAGCAACCAATTCGTCGGCGGAGCGCTCCAGTTGCTGGTGGGCAGCCTGGTCCACGACGGCCCGGTGGCCGTCGCCGTTGAGCAACCGATCGACCAGGTCGTCGTTGACGTACAGCCCGCGGAAGGGATCGTCCATCGCCGGATCGTCCGCACGGCGCGCGGCAACGAGCGCCCGGACCCGGTCCTCGACCAGCCCCAGCCGAGCCAGCAGATAGTCCAGGCCCTGGTGGCTCACCTCGACCTTCCCGTGGCCCGACCGGGGCGGTGGGGCGGGGCTCGAATTCAAGGCTGTCACCCGGTCCTCTTGCGGGCTCGCCGGGGGTTGGCTGCCTTCTGCGGCGGCCTACCGCTGGGAGCGTCCTCCCGCGGCGGCCAGCCCTCGGTCCCGCCCATCGAGACCCGCGGCGGCTGGTCGACCAGGGTCGCGGCCGGGTAGACGCGGCCGGTCGCGGTCGGTGCGCTGACGACCAGGTCCAACGACGGCTTGAGTTCGCCGCCGAGCGCGGACCACACATCGGCGAAGGACCGGTCCTCCGGCGGCGGCAGAGCGATCGTGACCGGCACCGACAGGCCCAGTTCGGCCAGCGGACCGGTCAGCAGATCAGTCGGCAACGCATCGTGGGCGAGGAAGCAGGACAGCAGCCCGGACAGCAGGCGATGCTCGTCCTCGGGGCGCTGGGTCCAGGCCGTCACCAGGTAGGACAGCTTGAAATAGCGCGGCGGCAGGTGCCGGGCTGTTATGTGCTCCGCCTCGTCGTACTCGTTCAGCAGGCCGCGTTCGCGGCGGCGGAGGTCCTCGCGGATGTCGTAGAGGTAGACGTCGATCGTGGGAGCGTTCCGCCGGCTCGACCAGTCCTTGGTCGGCGCGTCGAACACCACTTCGACATCCCGCGCGCCGATCGCGTCGCGCTGGATCAGGGCCTGCAGCGCCGAGTCCACCTCTTGGATCACCCCATCGAGTGTTCCGCCGGGCCCAGCGGCGGCCGCAGCGACCGCGGGTCGAGGCCAGGGCATTCTCCGCTGCCCGATCGGGCAACCGTCGATGCACCCGGAGGCAGGCGACAAGCCCTCCTCCAAGTGCGGTTCGACGCCTTAGCCTGAGATCCACACCGTGCCTGAGGCGGACACCGGTGAACCAGGGAGAGCTGAGTGACGGACCCAGTGGTGCGGTTGGAGACCACCCAGCTGACCGTCGAGCCCGGCGGCCAGGCCGTGGCGGTGGTCACCGTCCTCAATTCCGGCACGATCGTCGAGAGCTATGCCCTGGACGTCGTCGGCGAGCAGCCGATCCCTTGGGCCGAGGTGACTCCCCCGGTGCTCTCGGTCTATCCACAGCAGCAGGAGACGGCGACTGTCGTGTTCAGCCCGCCGGCGGGACCGACCGGCCCGGGCGGCCTGGTGCCGTTCGGCATCCGCGCGAAGTCCCAGGTCGACCCGTCCGCGAGTGCCGTGGCGGAAGGCGAACTGGAGATCGGCCAGGTGTTCGGCCTGCAGGCCAAACTGACTCCGGTCACCTCGTCCGGACGCTGGCGAGGCCTGCACACGATCCAGTTCAGCAACTGGGGCAACGCGCCCGCCCGGCTGCGGATCGTCGCGTCCGACCCCGACCAGGCCCTCGGGTTCCTGGTCAGACCAGAGGTCGTCGACGTTCCCCTCGGCGCCAGCGCGACCGCCCGGATCAAGGTCCGCACCCGCAAGCCCGTACTGCGTGGCTCCACCAACCGGTTGCCGTTCAAGGTCACCGGTGAGCCCGATCCGCCACCGCCGGTCGGCGCTCCGGTCACGCCCGGAGCCGACCCGGGCCGACCTGTCGTCGACGGAGCCTTTACCCAGAAGCCGATCCTGACCCGCGCCGTCGTCACCGCGGCCGCCGTGGTCGGCGCCGCATTGATCGGCGTCCTGGTGTTCGCACTGACCCGCGGCGGTCCCGAGACGAAGCCGATCGGTGATGGTGTGACCGTGCCGGCCAAACCGACTCTCACCGCCGCAGCGGCTGGTCCCGCCACGATCAGCCTCGCGTGGGAGCCGCTGACGAATGTCGACTCCTACAAGCTCCAGTTCCTCGACCCGGTGTCCGGGCGGACGAACAAGGCCGAAGGCGGCATCGACGTCAAGCAGAACGCCAAGAACGTCGACAAGCTCAACCCGGCCACGAAGTACTGCTTCACCTTGCTGGCGGTCAACGGCGAGTTGTCCGGACCTGAGTCCGAGATCGCCTGCGCCACCACAGCAAAGGCAGCCCCGACGCCGACAGCCGGTCCCAGCGGACCAACCTCCGGGCCGCCCACCGGGGACCCGACGCAAGGCGGTCCAACGCAGGGTGGGCCGACAACAGGTGGTCCGTCCAGCCTGCAGCCGACGACCGCAGGACCGTCACAGTCCAGCGGCCCGACCACCGGAACCGGGCCCGAGAACCCGGCCTTCCCGCTCGGTCAGTTCATTTCCGCGATCCGCCTCTGGCCCGCTGGGAGTCCCGCCGCCGAGCAGACTGCGAGGGATCTGGCGGCTCAGCTTGCGAGCGCCGGTGTCCCCGCGAAGGTCTTGAACGTGGCCGGGCAGTACCCCGGGATGACGATGGGGACCCCCCGCCAGCCGATGCGCGATGTCTGGGGTGTCTACGTCGGACCCGCAGCCTCGCCTGGGGAGGTCGACGCGCTCTGCAAGTCCGAAGCTGTTCGGAAGGTGGTCGCCACCCCGGACTGCGTCAGCTTTGAACCCGCCAAGGCTCCGGCGGGCTGATGCGGAGACTAGTGCGGACGAGCGAACGCCACGAGGCTGGTCAACGCCGTGAACGGCTGGCCCGCGTCGGCACGCGCCGGGTACGTCCCACCGATCGCGACCGTCAACTCCTTGACCGGTACGCCGGTATCGAGGGTCAACTGCTGGAGCGCGGCACTGTCCTTGAGCGGCAACTCCGTGCAACGGCCTTCGTACATGACCAGCAGCACGCTGGGCCGGAACTGCAGCGGTCGCTTCTCATCGGCGTCCGGCAGCCCGGCCACGACATCCAGCCGCCGGACCCGGGTCGGCTCTTGGAAGGTCAACCTGACCATGCCCTTGGCCGCCTTCTTGTTGCCGCACCCGCTCAGCGGAGTGACAATCTCATCGGCCCATCCTGTCGCCCACGCGTCGTCGACAGCAGCAGACCCGAGCGCCGCGACATCGTAGCCCGGGGCAACGGAATCCGAAGGATCCGCTGCATAGACGAGCTGATCGGCGACCACCAGCGTGCCGCGGACGTCGTAGTACCGGTCCTTCGCCCAGGTGACGGGGTTGTTGCCCGCGGCCCAGAGCACGCCCAGTGCGACGGCGATCGCGAGGATGCCGATGATCACCCGACGCCAGCGGTAGAGCGGCGGCAGGCTGCGGCGGTAGTCCCTGCGGGCGCGGCGATCCACCGGGTCGCGGAAGCGCTGCCACCAGGTCTTGGTGGTCGGAATCGCTGTCCTCTGAGTGGTCGGTTGGCTCGGGCGCAGCGCATGACCGCACTTGGCGCAGAACCTGAGGGTGGTGGCGTTGGGATGCCCGCACTGGGGACAGGGCTGTTCACCGGGCTTCCACTGCGACTCGACCGGTTGCTGCCGGGCAGTGGGTCGCGCCGGCTCTCCGGCAGACTCCACGCGGGTGCGGGCTTCTGATGAAACGGCAGCCCCTTCACCGGCAGCGACGGGTCGCCGGGCAGCCGGACGGTCCGCGGTACTCGCCTCGTCCCAGCCGAGGTAGACGCCGCAGTACAAACAGAAGGCCGAACCCGCGGGGTTGCGTTCCCCACAGGCGGTGCAGACGTCCTCGATGGCCGCCACCTCCCCCGGTGACGCCGGTGACGTCACCCCTTGAGGTTGATTATGGTCGATTCCGGGCCAAATGTGTCGGATCGGACAGCCGATGATCACCTGCGGCAACTGCGGACGCCCCAACGAGGACGACGCCACCTTCTGCACGTCCTGCAACCACTACCTAGCCTGGTCCGACGAACCCCAAGCCAAAGAGCCGGAGCCGGAGCCGGAGCCGGAAATCGTGACGGAGCAGGAGGCACAGCCTGAGCCGGAGCGAGAAGCGCAGCCTGAGCCGGAACCCGAGCCAGAGCGAGCGGCGCAGCCGGAGCCGTTGTCGCAGGCGCAGCCGGAGCCTGCCCAGAGCGAAGCTGCGGGTGGGCGGGGTGAGATTGCTCCGCTTCCGTGGGTGGCGGCCGTTTCTGAACCGCCTGTCAAGGCTGCGGGTGGGCGGGGGCCTGCGGGGGTTGGGCGGTTGGTGGCGGCTATTGATGAGGGGCGGGTACTGACGCGGGAGCGGCAGCGGCCTGATCTGACGGCGCGGCTTGACAGCGCTCAGAAGAAGCTCGATTCGCGGACCGTGACCGTCGTCGTGGTGGGCGAGTTCAAGCGTGGCAAGAGCACTCTGGTGAACGCGCTGCTGCAGACCGCCGTCTGCCCGGTCGACGCCGACATCGTCACCGCCGTCCCCACCTTGATCCGGTACGGCGAGCGCCCCGGCCTCACGGCGTACCGGCAGAGGGACCCCGGGCAACCACCGGTCGCCGAGGCGGCCCCGCTCGACCAGATCACCCGGCTCGTCTCGGAGTCACCCGATGCGTCCCAGTACGGCCGGATCCAGTCCGTCACCGTCGAGGTACCCCACCGGATGCTGCGCTCCGGACTGAACCTCCTCGACACCCCCGGCGTCGGCGGACTCGACTCCGTCCACGGCCAACTGACC
>NZ_DASRXP010000451.1:0-18675 GCF_035687465.1 Kribbella sp. | reverse complement strand
CTCCACCGTTTCCCGCAGTACTTCGCGCATGCTCCGGACGACTCGAGCCTCGGCAGACACCCACGCCTGTACTCCGGCGGGGACCTCCAACTCGCGAACCACCTTCACCAGAGCCTCCGGAGTACCGGCTTCCAGCCAGGTCACCTCGGCAGCACCCTGATGCCCCAACGGCAGCACATACTCGGGCCCGGGCACCGCCAGTACTACGCGGACCGGCCGGCCCGGCGGCAACGACTCAAGAATCGCCGCCACGGCGGGAACTGCAGTCTCGTCGCCGACCAGGAGCTGCGCCTGGGCATCAGGCGCCGCCACGAACTCCGAACGCGGTCCGACGAACGAGACCGGATCGCCTGGCGTGGCTGACCGCACCCACTCGACGCCAGGCCCTCCGTCGTGCAGCACGAGGTCCAGGTCGAGCTCGGTGGTCACCGGGTCGAACCGGCGCACGGAGTAGACGCGGAACGCCGGCCTCACCCCGTCGGTGAAGAGGCCGTCCTTGAAGACGGTCGGCCCGGGTTCACCCGCCGGCCGGAGCGCGAGCTTGATCGAGTCCGCCGGCAACATGGCCTGCTCGAAGCCCGCGAGCTCCGGTCCGGCCAGCGTGATCCGGTGCATTCTCGGCGTCAGCGGGCGGCTCCGCAGTACTGCGGCAGTCCGCAACCGGATCCTGGTCCCGGCCCGATTGCGGGCGCGCAGTTCGTCATTGATCCCCATCGGACCGCCTTCCGCCGGTAGCTCCGAAGAATCTATGACACCTTGTAACAATCAAGCAAGGTAACCCTTACTCATAACTTGAAGCCTAGACTGAGAGGTGTGCGTGCGGACCCGATCTCAGGACGACGACGGCCCGGTCCGGTGCCCCGTCTCAGTCGGGAACTGATCGGTGACGCCGTGCTGGCCGCGGGTTTCGCGGATCTCACCCTGACCGGGATCGGGGAGCAGTTGGCGGCCTCTCATGCCGCGCTCTACCGGCACATCCGCGATCGGGACGACCTGGTGGTCGCGGGCGTCGAGCGCGTGGTGCACCTCCATCCGTTGCCCGAGGCCGACGACTGGCGGGCGTCGCTGGAGTCGGCCGCGTGGTCGCGCTGGGAGATCTACACCCGCTATCCGGGCCTGGCAGGCGCGGTCTCGGCGAATCCGGCAGCCCAGGACGTGCTCGCCCGGCAAGGTTTCGAGCTCGGGCGTTCGCTGGTTGCCAGCGGCATCGAGGTCGGTCTCGCTGTGCTTGCCGCCGACATCGTTCTCGACCTGGTCCGCGACACCGCGCGAACGGCTGCCCGGTTGAAGGACGTGCCGCGGGATCGGCTGCGGGAGGCGATGGAACGCCGGTTGCCCGAGCCGGAGGATCACGTGATCCTGCAGGTCGTGCTCGAGGCGGTCGGCGGCGACCCGGCGTACTGGATGGGGCGCAAGCTCGACGTGGTGCTGCGAGGGTTGGACGACCTGGTAGACGCGCGGTGACCGAGCTCAGCCGCCGCCGGCGGTTGCTGGTGCTCGCGATCTGCTGCTCGAGTCTGTTCATTGTCGGGCTCGACTCGACCATCGTGAACCTGGCGCTGCCGTCGATCCGGTCCGAATTCGACGCCTCGGTGTCCAAGCTGCAGTGGACCATCGACGCCTACACGCTGGTGATCGCGAGCCTGCTGATGCTGTCCGGCTCGACCGCGGACCGGGTCGGCCGGCGTCGGACCTTCCAGGTCGGGCTGGTCCTCTTCGGGACCGGCTCGCTGCTGTGCGGTATCGCGCCGAGCATCGACCTGCTGATCGCGTTCCGGATGCTGCAGGCCGTCGGCGGCTCGATGCTCAACCCGGTGGCGATGTCGATCATCACCAACACCTTCACCGATCCGCGCGAACGCGCCCAGGCGATCGGGGTCTGGGGTGGCGTGGTCGGGCTGAGCATGTCGGTCGGGCCGGTCGTCGGTGGTGCGCTGGTGGATTCGGCCGGCTGGCGCTTCATCTTCTGGATCAACGTGCCGGTCGCGGTGTTCGCGATCGTGATGACCGCCTTGTTCGTGCCGGAGTCCCGGGCCGCCGTGGCGCGCCGGCTCGACCCGGTCGGGCAGTTGCTCGTGATCATCCTGCTGGTCGGGCTGACCTTCGGAATCATCGAGGGACAGGCCGCCGGTTGGACCTCGCCGTTGATCATCGGATGCTTCGTCGCCGCAGTACTGGCGCTGGTCTGTCTGGTTCTGTACGAGCGGCGGCGGGTCGAGCCGTTGCTCGATCCGAGGTTCTTCCGGAGTGCGCCGTTCTCGGGGGCGACGGTGATCGCGGTGTGCGGGTTCGCCGCGCTGGCCGGGTTCCTGTTCCTGAACTCCCTTTATCTACAAGAGGCTCGGGGCTTCACCGCGTTGCACGCGGGACTGCTGACGTTGCCGATGGCAGCGATGACGGTGGTGTTCGCGCCGCTGTCGGGCTGGATCGTGGGCAACCGCGGGCCTCGGCTGCCGCTGGTCGTGGCTGGCTGCATGCTCACGATCAGCGGCCTGGTGCTGTCCCGACTGACCGACGACACGTCGACTCTGGCGCTGCTCGGCGGGTACCTGATCTTCGGCATCGGGTTCGGCATGCTCAACTCGCCGATCACCAACGCGGCGGTGTCGGGGATGCCGCGCTCCCAGGCGGGCGTGGCGGCCGCGATCGCCTCGACCAGCCGCCAGGTCGGCACCTCGCTCGGCGTCGCGATCGTGGGGTCCGTACTGACCGCGCGACTCGTCGGCCCGTTGCAGACCGGGTTCGTCCCAGCCGCGCGACTGTGTTGGTTCATCATCGCTGGCTGCGGTCTACTCGTCCTCATCCTCGGACTGATCACCACCAGCCGCTGGGCCCGGCGTACGGCGGAGAACGTCGCGAAGGATCTCGTCAGTTCTCGATGATGCCGGCGCGGCCGAGCGCCTTCAGTCGGCCGCGGAGGATCTTCTGCCGCCGCTCCTCCTCCGGGAAGAGCTCCACGTACTCCGAACCCTTGGCCGCAAGCAGATCGTCGTCGAGTCGGCGGACTGTTCCGGCCGGGAAGCGATGGGTCATCGCGGCTTGCACCGCAGCACTGTCGGTTCCGGCGAGCAGCTCGGTCAACTGCTCCTCGGTGGTCACGCCGAGCCTGGCGAGGATGCCCAGGATCCAGGCGTAGTGGTTCGTCTTCGCGTGCGGCGCGTCCGGGTAGCGCCTGGTCAGATAGGTGGTCAGCGTCGCCGTGGTCAGGTCCATCGGAGCCGCGTCGTCCGCGGCGGCCGCCAGTTCGCGGTAGAGCCGGTCGATCTCGGTGAACTCGTTGTCCGCGAGCTCCATCAGCGCGGCCGCGAGCAGGAACCTCCGGTCGAACTCCGGCTTGCGCTCCGGCGGGATGTCCAGCTTGTACCGGATGTCGTGCTCGAACTCGGCCCACGCGTGCTGGACCGCCGTACGGACCTGGATCTCCATGGTCAGGTTGCGCAGCACCGCGTACTCCGGGAGGTCGCGGCGGTGCGCGTTCAACCGGACCAGGTAGTGCTTGCTGGCGTACCCGAAGACCCCTTGGGCCCGGGTGTGCGCACCCATGTCGGTGTGCTCCACGATGTCGAACTCGGCCTCGATCACCTCACAGACCCGGTCCACCGCCTCGGCCAGGAAGGTGATCACCCGGGCCGCGACGAGGTCGGTGATCTGGTTCAGCGGATCGTCGTACTTCGGCTGGGTGGGATCGTCGGGGTTCGGCTTCGACGCCTTCGCCAGGAACGACTCGGGATCCTTCGCCCGGGCCGTGGCGCTCAGGTAGTTGATGCCCTCTTCCTCACCGATCAGCTCGTCGATGAGGGCTTCCAGCTTCCGCGCACCGCCGACGTACTGCTGATGCGCCCGCTCGTACTGCGCAGCCGCCTGCACGGACCACTCCCGCACCTCGACCCCGCCCATGCGGCGACCTTAGTGGAACGAGCCGTCGATCGGGACCGATACCGCCGTCTAGCACAATCTAGGGATTTCGCTAGAGGGGTGAGGAATTTGACAGATCAGCGACACGCGATCGGGTTGGCTAGCGAAATCTAAGGAAAACGCTAGAGACCCTCATAGAGTGAAATGCATGGATCCGATCAGGAATCCCTATGCGCCCGGCGCCGGTCAGCGGCCCCCTGAGCTGGCCGGACGCGACACCGAGGTGCGGCAGTTCGAGGTGGTGCTCGAGCGGGTCGCCGCAGGCAGGCCGGAGCGGAGCCTGGTGTTGTCCGGACTCCGTGGCGTCGGCAAGACCGTGCTGCTCAACACCCTGCGGAGCCAGGCGATCAAGCGCGCCTGGGGCACCGGCAAGATCGAGGCCCGCCCGGACCAGAGCATCCGGCTGCCGATCGCGCAGGCGATGCACACGGCGATGCGAGAGCTCGGTCACCGGCACCGCGACGACGAACGGGTCGACCAGTTCAGTGCTGTGTTGAAGGCCTTCGCACTGCGGACCGCGCAGAACGATCGCAAGGGCATCCGCTGGCATCCGCCGGTCGACGTGGTCGCCGCGAAGGGCCGGGCCGACTCGGGTGATCTCGAGATGGATCTGATCGAGCTGTTCATGGACGCGGCCGACCTGGCGAACGACCTGTCCGTCGGTGTCGGTGTCTTCATCGACGAGATGCAGGACATCAGCGCGGACGACCTCTCCGCGCTCTGCGCCGCGTGCCACGAGATCTCGCAGCAGAGTGCGCCGCTCGTCGTGGTTGGCGCCGGCCTGCCGCATCTGCCCGCAGTACTGTCCGCCAGCAAGTCGTACTCCGAGCGGTTGTTCCGCTACATCCGGGTGGATCGACTGGCCCGGGAAGCCTGCGATCGGGCGCTGATGGTGCCGGCCGAGAGCGAGGACGTGCAGTACGACGAAGAGGCGCTGGACGAGCTCTACGCCCAGACCGACGGCTACCCGTACTTCGTCCAGGCGTTCGCCCACGCCACCTGGGACCACGCCCCCGCGAGTCCGATCACCATCAAGGACGTCGCGGTCGCCGGCCCCGAGGCGTCAGCCGAACTCACGGTCGGCTTCTTCGGCTCCCGCTACGAGCGCGCGACCCCGGCCGAACGCGAGTACATGCGCGCAATGGCAGAACTGGGCATCGGCGTCGACGACGGCTCGGTCCCCACCTCCGAAGTCGCCAGCACCCTCAGCCGCAAACCCCAGTCCCTCTCCCCGGCCCGCGACGGCCTGATCAAAAAAGGCCTCGTCTTCTCCGCCGAACGAGGCACCGTAGCCTTCACCGTCCCCCACTTCGGCAAATTCCTCCGCACCCGAACCGCCTAACCGCGTACGTCGGGGAGACCCCCGCGCGACTCCTCCGTCGCCGCTCCCACCCTGCAAACACGGCTTCTTCCGTCGCCGATTGGACCCGTCGTGGTGAAGGTTCAAGCCGGAGGCGAGTCGACAACCATCAACTCGAACGCCAGGTTGACGGCCTCCTCCGACGTGACCGCGAGGACTGGTCGCGCCTCCGAGAGCTGAACGAGATTGTTCATTCGCACCCGGAGATCCTCAACGTCTCCCTTGCCGAAAGGAGCGCCAAGTTCGCCGGGAACCCGTGCTTCGATGGACGCCGCGATCCGCTGGAGGAACGGGTTCGCAGTGGTCGCCGAGCCACCCAGTTGGGCAGCGCGACCGAGATTGCTCACTCGTCGGAATGACCAATCGGCACCTCCGCCGGCAATCACGCCGATGTTCACGAACTCGCCACGAACGGGGTCCGGCACGTAGCGGATGACTCAGTAGTCGTAACGCGTGTAATCCCCTCTCAAGGGACCTCTAGACGTACCGGGCGGGTTCCGCAGTTCGCTGCAGGTCCAAGTCTTGTCCTGAACCTGACAGGAACTGCTCTTTCGGGAATTACCGGGGAGTCGCTAGGGTGAATCGACATGACCACCGGGCGGACTGGCCAGCGTTCGGGGACGTCTGCGTCCGGTCGGCGAAGTGGGGGTCGTGCGCGTCGCCGGAGTGGGCGGCATAGCCGGAAGAAGTCGTACAAGGCTCAGTGGTTTTCGGTGACGGCGCTGGCCGTGCTCGGTGTGGTGATGATCGTTCATCCCGACGCCACCAGTCAGCGGAATCTCGCCGCGCAGTTCGGTGGTACTGCGAACGCCGAGCGCCAGGTGCAGCAGCCGATCGTCGTACCGACGCAGATTCCGACGCCCTCGGCAACTTTCACCACTCCGCTTCGCCCGGCCCCGACCCTGACCCGGCCGCCCAAGGGTGCGAAGCCGAACGTGACGGTGTCGACCGGCCGGCTCAAGGTGGTCGCGGGCTCCAACAAGGCGAGCGCGAACCGCGACAAGCTCACCTACCGGGTCGAGATCGAAGAGGGTCTGTCGTTCAACGGAGCCGTCGTCGCCGCCGCGGTGCACAAGACGCTGACGGACCCGCGCGGCTGGCAGGCGGTCCACCCGGTGAGGTTCGAGCGGACTGACAGCGCCGACGCCGACCTGCGCGTCATCCTGGCCACGCCGACCCTGACGGACCAGCTCTGCAAGCCGCTCGACACCGGCGGCGAGGTCTCCTGCCGGGTGGAGGACCGCGTCGTACTGAACGCGAAGCGCTGGATGTATGCCGTGCCCGCGTACGCCGGCAAGGTCGACCTGTACCGCGACTACCTGGTCAACCACGAGGTGGGCCACGCTCTCGGCCACGGACACTCCACCTGCGCGAAGGCCAACTCCCCGGCGCCGGTGATGATGCAGCAGACCAAGGGCCTCGGCGGATGCCTCCCCAACGCCTGGCCGACCGTCAAAGCCACGTAGTCCGACCCAGCTCGTGAGAACCTGAAGGTTCAGATCCGAGCCGAGGGAGCATCGATGTCGTCACCCCAGTTCCCGACGTACGGCCGGGGCGACGACCCGGACGAGCCCGACCCGGCCGACCACTACGCCAAACCCACCCCGTACAGCGGCAGCACCTACGGCCCGTACGCCCCACCCCAACCCGACCAGCCCGGCGCACCACAGCCGCCCGGCCCGCACCAGCCACCACCCGGCCAACCCGGGCCCGGCCAGTACGGCGACCAGCAGCCCGCGCCCTACGGCCAGACCCCGCCCGGCCCGTACGGCGAGGCCCAGCCCGGCCAAACGCCGCCCGGCCAGTACGCCGGAGCGCCGCAGCCGGCCGAATACGCCGGGCAAACCGCGGTTCACAACCAGCCGCCTGCCTACCGCCCGGGCCACCCGTACGGTCCTCCGGCGCATCCCCAGCAGGAGCTCCCGACGTACGGCCGGGACGACCAGCCCGCAGTACGGCGTGATCCTCGGGCCGCTCGGGTCGTCCTGCTGGCCGTCGTGATCGCCGCGGTCTACGGACTGCTCGCGCTCTCGGTCCAGCGGGTGTCGCTGCGGGAGATCTCCCAGGCACCCGGTTCCCCGTTGAACCACCCCCTCCGCACCGACGTGATCGACACGATCGGCCAGCTCCTCACGCTGATCATCGGGGTGGCAGCACTAGCCATGTGGCTGCGCGACCTGCTGAACCGCCGGAAGGCCGGCCGTCAGCCCGACCCGGTGGAGCTCGGCGGACTCGGGCTCGTCGCGGTATCGCTGATACCGATCCTCGTCTGGCTGGTGATGGTGCTGAGTACCGGCGTGGGTGCCATCGACGACTCCCTTCACCGGCTGCCAACGGCGTACGGGTGGGGCGGGATGGGGCTGCTGATCCTCGCGGCCGGGTTCGCGCTCGGTTATCGCGAGCTGAGGCCCGAAGTACCGAATCCGATCGTCCAGGCGGCTCCGGACCGGCCGCCCTGGGAATGACCGCCAAGGTCGTCCTGGTTCCCGGGCTCGGGCTCGGGCCGGAGTCGTATGCGCCGACGCTGAGGTACCTGGAGGCGCCGTACGAGGTCATGACGCTGCCGGGCTACGGCGCCCGCGCGAACCAGGACGACGACCTGCACACCGAGGCACTGGCCGAGCGGCTCACAGAACGCCTGACTGGACAACAGGAGTCCGCTGTCTTGGTCGGGCACTCGGCGAGCTGCCAGATCGTGGTGGCGGCCGCACTGAACCACCCGCAGTTGGTGAAGGCGCTGATCCTGGTCGCGCCGAGTGGAGACGTGCGGGCGTCGACCTGGCCGACCCTCGCAAGCCGCTGGATGCGATCGGCAATCTGGGACCCACCGCGCCACGTTCCGACGCTCACGCGGCAGTACTTCCGGACCAGCTTCAGCTCGATGGCCCGCGCGATGGACGCGGCGCGGCACTACGACCTGGCCGCCGCCATACCCGGGCTCAAAGTGCCGACCGTGGTCCTGCGGTCGAAGCATGACCGCCTCTGCCCGCCCCGCTGGAACCAGGCACTGGGGGACCTCGCACACGGAGAGGCCTGGACGCTGCCGACCGGGTCCCATCTGCCGGGGCTGACGAACGGCCGGGAGCTCGCCGCGTTCATCCAGCGGTACGCCGGTGTATACAAAAACGGATGACGAGCTATCGTTGACGCGCTAACGAAATCTCCGCGGGAGCTCGCACCGATAGGGCGGGCTGAGAGGGCGACGAGCTGAAGAGCCGGGTCGCCGACCGCCTGAACCTGACCGGGTAATGCCGGCGTAGGGAGCAGGTCAGCCATGACCACGACTGCTGCACGCGATTCGTCCGAGACGCCGACCGAGGCGCCGCTCGTCCTCACCACGGATGCCCCACGAACGCTGGGCTTCCTCGACCAGTTCACCCTCTGGGGCAACCTCGGGATCTCGCTGTTCGGCCCCGTGACGGGCGCCCTCGTCGCGGCGTACACGGGATCGCTGCTGAAGGGACTGCTCGCGGTCGTCGTCGGCTGCGGGATCGGCGCGCTGGTGCTCGGCGGCTCGGCGGTGTTCGGTTCGCAGACCGGGGCGCCGGCGATGGCCAGCCTGCGCGGCCTGTTCGGTCGCCGTGGCTCAGTGGCACCGACAGTGCTGAACATCGCGCAGAACATCGGCTGGGCGACGATGGAGATCATCGTCATCTCCCAGGCCGCGGTGGCGGTGACGAGCGAGCGGTGGCGCCCGCTGTTCGTGCTGCTGGCCGGGCTGATCGCGACGGCGATGGCGGTCCGCCCGCTGGGCAGCGTGAAAATCCTGCGGAAGTTCATGGTCTGGCTGGTGTTGCTTGCCTCCGCCTACCTTTTCATCCAGGTGCTCAGCAAGCCGGTCCACGATCTACCGCAGGACGGCGTCTTCGGCTTCTGGCCCGCCGTCGACCTCGCCGCAGCCGGTGTCGTCTCGTTCGCGCCGCTCGCCGCCGACTACACCCGGCACTCCCGCACGAACAAGGCCGCCTTCGCCGGCTCGGCCCTGGGCTACGGCCTCGCCGCGATCCTGTACTACGCACTCGGCGTGATCGCGGTCGCCACCCTGCAGACCAACAGCACCGACGTGATCACCGCACTGGTGACGTTGCCCGCGGGCGCGATCGCGTTGTTCGTCCTGCTGGTGGACGAGGTGGACGAGGCGTACGCCAACGTCTACTCGACCACGATGGCCGCGCACAACCTGATCGGCCACCTCGACCGGCGCTGGATCTCAGTCGTGATCGGCGTGATCGCGACCGTGCTCGCGCTGCTTGTTGACCTGGGCAACTACACCCAGTTCCTCTACCTGATCGGCTCGGTCTTCATCCCGCTGTTCGCCGTCGCGATCGCCGACTTCTTCGTGGTCAGCAAGATGCGCTGGGACGTCTCCGACACCGCCCGCTTCCGCTGGCAGCCCACCCTCGCCTGGGTCTTCGGTTTTGTTGCCTACCAACTCGTCAACCCTGGCACGGTGAAGGGCTGGTCGCCCTTCTGGCTGGATGTCCAGCAGTGGGTCTTCAACGGGAACGCCGTCCCGGGCTGGCTCGGCGCGACTTACACGTCGATCATCGTGTCGATGCTGGCCGCGATCCTGTTCGGCCGCTTGGGTAGGTCTCAATCGTCTATCTGACGTTGGCAGTGACCGGCTGGGCCGCGATACTTGCGCAATGCTGAACTCTGCATTGCGCAGCCGGGCCGAGTACCAACAGCTCGGGGCTGAAGGTCTCGCCGGGCGCACCACACCTGAGCGGGACGCGGCGATCGTCGAGGCGGTCGGCGAACTCCTGGAAGGCCGCGAGTCGGTGCTCGACCTCTGCTGTGGGTATGGCCGGATCGCTCTGCCGCTGCGGCGAGCCGGAAAAGTCGTCCGCGCACTCGACATCACCCCGAGCCTGGTCGAGGCGGGCCGGGCCAAGGCGGTCGAGGAGGAGCTGCCGATCGACTGGGCGATCGGCTCGATGACGGATCTGCCGTACAAGTCCGACTCGTTCGACGCGGTGATCTGCTTGTGGACGGCCTTCCACGAGTTGTTCGCGGAGGACGAGCAGATGTCGACGATCTGGGAGATCTCCCGGGTGCTGAAGCCGGGCGGGCTGGCGGTGATCGAGGGACCGGTCTGGGGACCCGCGACCGCGTCGGAGATCGCCAACGGGATGCGGCAGGGGCCGGAGCACCGGATCGTCACGACCGAACACTTCGGCACCAGCAGCGTGCACTACATCCACGACGAGGCCAGCTACGGGCGTCTCTGCGCAGCCGCGGGCATCGAGGACTTCAAGGTCTACAAACGCGAGTGGGGCGGCCGCCGCCGGCTGATCCTCGAGATCCACCAGCCCCAGACCGACTAGTTGGCCGGCAGGAACTCGTCGAGCAACGAGACCAG
The DNA here is from genome assembly GCF_035687465.1 of Kribbella sp. Lineage (NCBI taxonomy): Bacteria > Bacillati > Actinomycetota > Actinomycetes > Propionibacteriales > Kribbellaceae > Kribbella > Kribbella sp. The sequence continues at coordinate 8,038 of NZ_DASRXP010000451.1, read as the reverse complement.
GCCCTGTGGGAGGTGCTGGGACTCAGGCTTGAAGGTCTCGACGACCCTGTCCGCCACGGCGAGTTCGTTCGCCAGACCCGGGGGGATCAGGGCCGAGATCCCCAGGAAGCCGTGGACCCGCTCGGGAGCCTGAGCGAGCAGTTGGCAGCCCACCACCCCGCCGGCCGAGTGCGCCACCAGGATGAACCGCTCCGGCGCCTCGTCGAGCGCCTTGCTCGCGTAGTCGGCAGTACCACTGACAGAGCGCTTTCAAGTGACTGACAGATCAGGATTCCACCGGAAGTATCTTTCGGAAATATCTTTCCCGGCGGAATTCACGGGGGGCCGGATCGCCTTGTCCGAAAGGGGAAAACAAGAAGCAGATCCCCACTCCACACTGGGGATCTGCTCCTTTGTTCGCTCAGTGTAAATGCACCGACGTGGTCAGGGGAAAAGTCACGTTTTCGATTCAAGATCCAACAGAAAACGCTTCGCCTCGAGCCCGCCGGCGTACCCGGTCAGCGCCCCGCTGGCCCCGATCACCCGGTGGCACGGCAGCACGACGCAGAGCGGGTTCGCGCCCAGCGCAGTACCGACTGCTCTTGCTGCCTTCGGCCGGTTGATCTCGCCTGCCACCCGCCCGTATGTCGTAGTGCGGCCGTAGCTGGTGTGGATCGGCAGGTCGCCGAGCACGAGCCGCTGGAAGGGGGTGGCCAGGGTCAGGTCCACCTCCAGGTCGAAGGTGTGCCGCCGTCCGGCCAGGAACTCGTCCATCTGCCTGCGGACGTCGTCCAGCTCGCCGGGCTGGCGGAGGACCCGGGGAGAGATCGCTCGAGCCAGCCGGTTCGTCATGGTCTCCTCGTCGGCGAAGGAGCTCGCGACCACCCGGCCGGCCGCGATGGCGAGCAGCAGTGTGCCGATCGCGGTGTCGTGCAGGGTGTAGGAGACGTCGGCTGTCGGCAGAACGGGCGGCCGGGCCGTGGGGCCGGCCGAGGCGTCCAGCAGGCTGAGCCGCTGCTCGAGATCATTCATGGTGTACTCCGAGTTTGGTGCGCAAGGTCGCGAGCGCATCGCTGACGAGTCGGCGGGAGGCGGCAGGCGTGGTGTCCAGAGCAGCGGCCACGCCGTGGTGGTCCAGGTCGCCGACATATTTGAGCGTGACGGCGAACCGCTGCCGTTCGGGCAGCTCGTTCACCGCTTTCCAGAGATCGGGATCCGGCCAGTCCGCGGCGTCCGGACCGTCCACTGCGAGCGTCAGGTCCTCGTCCAGCGGACTCTGCGGCTTCCGGGCGCGGTGGACGTCGGTCGCGCAGCGCGCGGTGATGGTGAGCAACCAGCTGCGCAGGTTCCGGGCCGAGGTGAGACCGGGATAAGCGGCGAACGCCTTCTCCCAGGCCCGCTGGGCGACGTCGTCGCCGTCGATCGGCCCTGCCAGGGCCCGCGCGAGCCGCACCACGTCCCGCCAGTGCGCGTCGATCAGCGCCTGGAAGGGTGGCAGCGTCACCTGCTCCGAAACCATCACGCCAGTAGAACGCACCCACGCCCAGGGATGTGAGGGCAACCCGAGGGCGTGTCGTTCCAGCCTGCGGTCACTTTGGGACAGCTGTCCCGGATGGCGAGATTGTCTAGTTCTCCAGTCGACTTTGATGAGAGAGTCGTTGACATGACGACGACCTGGCAGCACCTGCGCAGTGGCGAGGCGGCCCGCAGCCGCCTGCAGAGCCACTCGCTGCCCGTGCTGGTCAGCCGTCTGCTCACCCGCCGTCGCGTCATCGATCAGATGCGCACGGCCAGCGCCACCTGTCGCTGATCACCCGTACTCCGGCCTGCCCAGGCCGTACGCCGAACGTGTGGCCTCGGCTGATCCGCCGGTGAAGGCCAGCAAAACCCCCACCCCGCCCGGTCGCGGTGTCGCTGTCTGTCCGCTGCCGGTCGTCCCTGCCCCGTTCTGAGGGAGAGACATGTCCGTTCATGCGATCAACCCTGCCCAGACCAGACGACCCGGCCTGAGCGTGGTACCCGCCCAGGTCCCCGCCCAGCTCGCAGAACGAACCGTGGACGCCGACGTCTACCGCTCGGTGTTCCGCCGGCACGCGGCCGGAGTCGTGGTGATCACCGCCGACGCCGGCCACGGTCCGGCCGGGTTCACCGCGACCTCGCTGGTCTCGGTCAGCCTGCTGCCGCCGCTGGTGTCGTTCTCCATCGCCACCACCGCGTCCAGTTGGCCGACCCTGCAGGCGTCCGACAGCCTGGTGATCAACTTCCTCGACGCCGGCCAGCACGAGATCGCCGGCCGGTTCGCGACCAGTGGGATCGACCGGTTCGCCGAACCGACGCGGTGGTCCCGGCTCGGCAGCGGTGAACCCGTGCTGGACGAAGCCCCGAGCTACCTGCGCGGGCTGGTCGAGCACCGGTTCGCGGTGGGCGACCACCACATCGTCGTGGCCAGGCTCGCAACCCACGCCGAACGCCGCGACCACGAGCCGCTGCTCTACCACGACGGCCGCTACGCGACCACTCACCGCCCGGCCTGATCTCCGCTGACTTCGCAAGCTTCCTGACCTTCGCAAGCGCCTGACCTGAGAGGGACCCGCCATGCCCATCCTCCGAAATCCCAGCAGAACAACGCGATCCAGCGTTCTTGCTGCGCTGACTCTGGCAACAGCCTTGTTGCTGGCCGGCTGTGGTGGTGACGCGAATGCCGGCGGCACCGGTACGAAGCTGGCCCTCGACGCCGCGCTGCCGACCACCGTGCCGGCCGGCGCCAAGATCGTGGTCGGCGACCCCACCACGCAGAAGGCGCTCGAGTTGTCGGGGCAGGTCGACAAGGTCTCCGGCTTCGTCCAGTTCGCGAACCTCAGCGGCGGCCCGCAGACCACCGAGGCGTTCCGGGCCAACGCGCTCGATGTCGGCGCGGTCGCGGAGATCCCGTCGATCCAGGCGACCTGGACCGGTCTGCACGTGAAGATCGTCGCCTCCAAGTTCCGCCAGGACCCGATCAACCACCCGATCTACGAGCTCGGCGTGGCCCCTGGGGTCGAGGTCAAGACGCTCGCGGACCTGCGCGGCAAGAAGATCGCCTACAGCCCCGGCCAGGCCCAGGGCGCGCTCATCCTCAAGGTCCTGAAGAAGGCCGGTCTGACCAAGGAAGACGTCAAGCTGATCGAGCTGCCCAGTACCGGCGATGTCTATCCGAACGCGCTCGCGGCCAAGCAGGTCGACGTCGCTCCGATCGGCGGGGTGTCGATCAAGCGGTACCTGACCAAGTACGGCAAGGACGGCGGCACCACCATCCAGCACGGCATCCGGGACGACGCCGGCCACCTCTACGTGCCGACGTCCTCGCTCGAGGACGAAGGCAAGGCCGCCGCGATCAGGGCGTACGTCGCCGCCTGGGGTGTCGCTCAGGACTGGATCGACAAGCACCCGAAGGAATGGATCGAGGGCTACTACGTGAAGGACCAGGGCCTCACCGCCGAAGACGGTCAGTGGCTCGTGGACAACGCGGGCAAGCCCGACATCAGCGCCGACTGGAGTGACGCGATCAAGCGTCACCAGGAGACCATCGAGCTGCTGGCGACGGAGACCAAGAACCCGGTGATCCAGGCGACCGACCTCTACGACCTGCGCTTCCAGAGCGTCGCCGTCGACGCGATCAAGGCGGCCTCGACCGGAGCAGCGAAATGAGCGGCGGGCTGGCCACTCTCACCGGCGTCAGGGCCGAGCGCGAGCAGGCCGTCGGCGTTCGGCCGCTGCGCCGTCGCAAGCGCCTGGGACCGGGCAAGCAGATCAAGTTCGGCGCGGCCATCGGTCCGGTCCTGCTGCTCGCTATCTGGAGCCTCGGGTCGGCCGTCGGCTGGCTCGATCCCCGGGTCCTCTCGGCGCCCTGGACGGTCGTCACGACAACCGGCGACCTGATCGCGGACGGCAGGCTCCAGTCGAACCTGCTCACCTCCACCCAACGAGCCTTCGCCGGTCTCGGCCTCGGCATCCTGCTCGGGACCGTGCTGGCCCTGCTGTCCGGGCTCAGCCGCCTCGGCGAGGCGATCCTCGACGGGCCGATCCAGATCAAGCGGGCGATTCCGTCGCTCGCGCTGCTGCCGCTGCTGATCCTCTGGCTCGGCATCGGCGAATCGATGAAGATCACCACCATCACCCTCGGCGTCTTCGTGCCGATCTACATCCACACCCACAACGGCCTGCGCACCATCGACAGCCGGTACGTCGAGCTCGCCGAGACCGTCGGCCTGTCCCGCTGGGGCTTCATCCGCCGGGTCGTGCTGCCGGGTGCGCTGCCCGGGTTCCTGCTCGGACTGCGGTTCGCGGTGACGGCCGCCTGGCTGTCGCTGGTGGTGGTCGAGCAGATCAACTCGACCAGCGGTATCGGCTACATGATGGAGCTGGCCCGGACCTACGGCCAGACCGACATCATCGTCGTCGGCCTGGTCCTGTACGGCGTACTCGGGCTGCTCTCCGACGGAGCCGTCCGGCTGATCCAGAGGAGGACGCTGTCATGGCGACGCACACTGGCGGACTGACACTCACGCGGGACCGCGGACTGACGCCGGACCAGAACGCGGTCGAGGTCCGCGGACTGGTCAGACGGTACGACGACCGGTCCGTGCTCGACGGCGTGGATCTCCAGATCAAGCCCGGGGAGTTCGTTGCCCTGCTGGGCAAGAGCGGATCCGGCAAGAGCACGTTGCTCAGGGCCTTGGCCGGGCTGGATTACGACGTGGCCGGCACGGGAGATCTCGTCGTACCGGGGAATGTGTCTGTGGTCTTTCAGGATTCACGGTTGTTGCCGTGGGCCCGGGTGCTCGACAACGTAGTACTGGGTCTGAACAAGGCCGACGAGCGCGGACGGCAGAGTCTGGCCGAGGTCGGGCTTGCCGGGCGGGAGACTGCCTGGCCGAACGAGTTGTCGGGTGGTGAGCAGCAGCGGGTCGCGTTGGCGCGGTCGCTGGTGCGTGAGCCTGAGCTCTTGCTGGCCGACGAGCCCTTCGGGGCGCTGGACGCGCTGACCCGGCTGAAGATGCACGTGCTGCTGCGGAAGCTCTGCGAGGCACATCAGCCGGCCGTGCTGCTCGTCACCCACGACGTGGACGAATCGATCGTGCTCGCCGACCGGGTGATCGTGCTCGACGAGGGACGGATCGTCGCTGAGGAACAGATCGAACTGGCCGCGCCACGGAGCCCTGCCGATCCCGGCTTCGCCGCCGTCCGAACCCGCCTACTGGATGCCTTGGGAGTATCGCTGTGAGCCGTTTCCTGCACCTGAACGCCTTCTTGATGAGTACCGGGCACCACGAGGCGTCGTGGCGCCTGCCCGAGAGCAACCCGGTGGCGAACACCGACATCTCGCACTATCAGAACCTGGCCCGGATCGCCGAGCGCGCGAAGTTCGACTCGATCTTCTTCGCGGACTCGCCGGTGCTGTGGGGCGATGTCGGCCGTCGCCCGGCCGGATCGCTGGAACCGACGGTCCTGCTGACCGCGATCGCGGCCGCGACCGAGCGGATCGGGCTGATCGCGACCGCCTCCACGACGTACAACGATCCCTTCAACCTGGCTCGCCGGTTCGCCAGCGTGGATCACGTCAGCGGCGGCCGGGCTGGCTGGAACGTGGTGACCACGGCCGGTCCGGAGGCGGCGAAGAACTTCAACCTGGCCGACCAGCCGGCGCATGCCGAGCGGTACGACCGGGCGGCCGAGTTCCTCGAGGTCGCGTTCAAGCTGTGGGACTCGTGGGAGGACGACGCGACTCTCGCGGACAAGGCGGCCGGCGTCTGGGGCGAGAACGCGAAGGTGCACCCGATCGACCACGTCGGGCGGCATTTCCAGGTGCGCGGGCCGCTGAATCTGCCGCGTTCACCGCAGGGGCATCCGTTGATCGTGCAGGCCGGGTCCTCCGAGGACGGCAAGGGACTGGCCGCGCGGTACGCCGAAGCCGTCTTCACCGCTCAGCAGACGCTGGCGGACGCGCAGGACTTCTACGCCGACCTCAAGGCCCGCACGGCCGCGCTCGGGCGGGATCCCGACGGCGTGAAGATCCTGCCGGGCATCGTTCCGGTGATCGGTGGCACCGAGGCCGAGGCGTTGCGGCTGGAGCGGGAGTTGGACGAGCTGATCAAGCCGGAGTACGCGCTGAGCCAGTTGGCGAAGACGCTCCGGTTGAAGCCCGAGGACCTGCGGCTGGACCAGCAGTTGCCGGCCGACCTGCCGGACGAGGACGAGATCGAGGGGGCGAAGAGCCGCTACACCCTGATCGTCACGCTGGCCCGGCGGGAGAAGCTGACCGTGCGCCAGCTGGTCGGCCGGCTCGGTGGTGGCCGTGGGCATCGAACCTTCAGCGGTACGCCGGAGCAGGTGGCGGACGCGATCCAGTCCTGGTTCGACGCCGGTGCTGCCGACGGGTTCAACATCATGCCGGCCGTGCTGCCTTCAGGGCTCGAGGCCTTTGCTTCGGAGGTCGTGCCGATCCTGCAGCGGCGTGGGTTGTTCCGGACGGAGTACGAAGGAACGACATTGCGTGAGCACTACGGATTGCCCCGGCCGGATTCGCAGTACGTGCAATTGTCGAATGCGACGTACGCGCTCGGTTAGACCCGTACGACGAGTTTTCCCACCGCGCGTCCGTCTTCCATCACCTGATGGGCTTCGGCGATCTCGTCCATGGTGAACTCCCGGTCCACCCGGATCGGGAGTTTGCCGGCGGCCACCAGATCGACGTACCGCTGGAACGCCTCTGCCGGCAGGTCGGAGCTCTCCCCGCCGTACGCCGTCAGTCGCACGCCGTTCGGCAGATACCCGATCGGATAGAAGTCCGGGATCGTCCAGGCATCACTCAACATCCCGGTGAAGCACACCGTGCCATGTACTGCGGTCGCTCGCAGTGTGTCCGCTAAGACGTTGGTGCCGACCAGTTCCAGTGCCGCGTTGACGCCGTCAGGCTCGATCTCGCGGACCTTCGCCGCAATGTTGCCGTCGTCAACCAACGGGTGATCCACCCCGAGCTCCCGCAGCATCTCCACCCGTGCTGGATTCCGCGTTGTGGAGAAGACGGTCAAACCGTATTCCTTCGCCAGCACGGCCGCCGCAACCCCGACCGACGACGTACCGCCGCGCACCAGAAACGTCTGCCCTGGTTGGACTCCGAGCCCGGTGTGCAATGAACCGTGGGCCGTCTGCAACATCTCCGGCAAGGCCCCGAGCGTCGCCCAGTCGAGGTCTGTCTTCACCGGCAGCACCGAGCTCACCGGAACCGCCGTGTACTCGGCGTACCCGCCGTCGAACTCCCGCCCCATCCCGCCCATCATCGCGACCACCTGCTGCCCCGGCGCGAACTCGCCGCCCGGCGCGAGGTCCACCGTCCCGGTCGCCTCGATCCCCGGGATGATCGGGAACTTCGCATTCGTCGCGAGTCCGGCCCGGAGGTGGTATGCCGACCGGTTCAGGCCGAACGCCTCCACCTTGATCCGTACCCACCCGGCCTGAACCTCCGGCACTGGGACCCGCCGTACCCGCATGTCGTCGGCCGGCCCCGGCCCGTCCAGCACAACCGCCCGCATCTGCATGAGTCCAGTCTTACCCGCGGGCCGGAGAAGGCCGTTTGGTCACGGGGTGAAGAAACCGGTTTCCACGCCGCTGGCGTGCCTCGGCTACGGGTTGCCGAGCTCGCGTGCCAGAGTTGTCCTCATGGGGAAACGCCCAAGCGTGGTGGCCCACCGTGGCGCGAGCGAAGTCAGTCCCGAACACACGCTGGCGGCGTATCGCCGGGCGGTCGACGCCGGGGCCGACGGCCTCGAGTGTGACGTCCGGCTGACGTCCGACGGTCATCTGGTCTGCGTGCACGACCGGCGGATCGAGCGGACCTCCAACGGCAGCGGGGTGCTGTCCACGATGAGCCTCGAGGAGCTGGACAGCCTCGACTGGGGCTCGTGGAAGAACCCGTGGGCCGACCTGGACGACGAAGCCGAACTGCCCTCGCCGGACCTCACCAAGGTGCTCACACTGGAGACCCTGCTGGCGACGGTGCGGGATGCCGGTCGCCCGCTCG
>NZ_DASRXP010000450.1:0-25434 GCF_035687465.1 Kribbella sp. | reverse complement strand
GGCCTTCATCCGCGTCTGCACCTTCTGCATCCCGGCGGGGATCGGCACCTGGCGGTTGGTGAAGGACTCGGTCAGGTCGGCGGGTTCGGGGCAGACCAGTTCGGTCCGGTGCGAGCCAGGCACGACCGCGAGACCACCGTTGTCCGCGTCGACGTCGTCGATCGCGATCCAGGCGGCCAGACAGGTCTCCGGATCGGCGCGGAGGAAGATGTTGTCCTGGTGCAGGGCCTGCCCGCGGGCACCCGGTGGTTTGAAGTAGAACATCGACTGGGCCCCGAGCGCCGGCCCGATCAGCGCGGTGACCACATCGAGGATCCGGCTGTCGAGCATCAGTTCGAGCGCGATCCGGCCGGCCTCCAGGTCCTCGCGCCGATGCGGGTGGACGAAACGCGGGTACTGCGCCAGTGGATCGCCGGACGGAACGCCGTCGTCATGGGCCAGCGAGTTGTCCACGGCGACCTGGTCCATGAAAACAGTCCTGACCCGGTCGAGTTCGGCTGTGGTGAGCAGTCCAGGGACCTGGACGATGCCCTGCTCCTGGTAGATCTCGGCAACTGTGGTCGTCATGGTTCGAGTGTGCTCGCCGAACCGCCGGCCTGTGGATAGCCTATTGCGTTGTGAACCTTCGAGATCCTGCTACGCCGGACAGCTTCGTGCCGGTCGTCCGGCGGCTGATGACCGGTGAGTTCGACGAAGGACCGGGATACGCGACGTACCGCCGCCGCGGTACCACCGACTGGCTCCTGATCCACACCCTGGCCGGCCGCGGTCGCTTCGGTAGCGACGGTCTGGCGGACGTCCGAGCCGCGCCGGGCACGATCACCCTCGTCCGCCCCGGCACGCTGCACGACTACGGAGTCGAGCCGGAGTTGCAGCACTGGCACTTCTTCTTCGCGCATTTCCATCCGAAATCCGACTGGCTGCCGCTGCTGGATTGGCCGGAAGTTGCTCCCGGCATCCTTCAGCTCCGGCCAGGGAAGCAGACGGCCGAGCGGATCGTCGCCGGCCTCGGCGATGCGGTCCGCCATCAGCGAAGCGTCCTTCCGCAAGGGGAGCTGCTGAGCCTGAACGCGCTGGAGGCCGCTCTGCTCTGGTGCGACACCCAGAACCCCAAGGCCACCAGGATCGACGACCGGCTGCTCCGCGCGATCGAGCTGATCGACCGCGACCTGAAGGCGGATCTCGATGTCACCCGGTTGGCCCGGGCGACCAACCTCTCGGTCTCCCGGTTCGCGCATCTGTTCCGGAGCCAGCTGGGCGTCACGCCGCAGCAGTTCGTCGAGCGCCGCCGGATGGACGCCGCCTGCCGTCTCCTCGAACTGACGAGCCGTCCCGTCGCCTCGGTCGCGGCCGAGGTCGGCTTCACGAACCCCCTGTACTTCTCCACCCGATTCCGCCGCCACACCGGAACCACGCCCACGGCGTACCGGAGTCGTTGAGATCGCTGCCAATCTGTCCGGGCGTGCCTCTACTCTGCTGCCATGACTTCTCGTGCTGTGGCCGTGCTGGCCGCACTTGTTGTTGTCGGACTGGCCGCCTGCGCCCCGGAGGACGACGCCGCCAGTACTGCGCCGACGTCGCCCGCCGCCGATGCCTGTAGTAAGGACCAGTTGGCGCTGAAGACGGGTGGGACGCTCTCGGTCGGCACCGACAAACCGGCGTACGAGCCGTGGTTCTCCGCGGACGACCCGAACAACGGGAAGGGATACGAGTCGGCGGTCACCTACGCGGTGGCCAAGCAGCTCGGGTTCCAGCCGGCCGAGGTGAAATGGCAGACGGTGCCGTTCAACACCGCGTTCGCACCCGGGCCGAAGAAGTTCGACTTCGACGTGAACCAGGTGTCGATCTCCGAGGAGCGCCGCAAGGCCGTCGACTTCTCCAGCGGGTACTACGACGTGCGGCAGACCGTGATCACCATGGCCGGGAGCAAGATCGCGAACGCGAAGTCGGTCGCCGACCTGGTCGACGCCAAGCTCGGCGCGCAGGTGGGGACGACGAGCTACACGGCCCTGCGTGACGTGATCAAGACGAAGCAGCAGCCGGCCGTTTTCGACACCAACGACCTGGCTGTCCAGGCGCTGAAGAACAAGCAGATCGACGGCATCGTGGTCGACCTGCCGACGGGGTTCTACATGACCGCGGCGCAGCTCGACAACGGGAAGATCGTCGGTCAGCTGCCAGCCGGCGGGCAGGCTGAGCAGTTCGGGTTCGTGCTGGAGAAGAACTCGAAGCTGACCGCGTGTTTGTCGCAGGCGGTTGATGCGCTGAAGGCGGACGGCACTCTCACGAAGCTGCAGGCGCAGTACCTGACCGCAGAAGGCGCGCCCGAGCTCTCGTGAGCAGTTGGCAGCCGTCGGAGCTTCAGCTGGAGCGGTTGGCCTATCGGCGTCGGCGGACCATCCGGTCCGGGGTGATCGCCGGGGTCAGCACCGTGGTGCTGCTCGCGCTGGTCGTGGTCGGCATCGGGTCCACGCCGGGCTGGCCGCGGGTGCGGGAGACCTTCTTCGACTTCCACCGTGGCTGGGAAGCGCTGCCGGTCGTTGCCGAGGGCCTGTGGTTGAACATCCGGGTGATGCTCGTCTGCGCGGTGTTGATCGTCATCTTCGGACTGACCCTGGCGATCATGCGGACCTTGCGCGGGCCGATCTTCTTCCCGCTGCGGATCTTCGCCGCCGCCTACACCGACATCTTCCGGGGATTGCCGCTGCTGCTGGTGATCTTCCTGCTCGGCTTCGGCGTTCCGGCGCTGCAGTTACGGGGGCTGCCGAACCAGGCGGTGATCTGGGGTGGAGCCGCACTGGTCCTCACGTACACGTCGTACGTGGCCGAGGTCTTCCGGGCGGGGATCGAGTCGGTGCATCCGTCCCAGCGGGCCGCGGCTCGCTCCCTCGGACTGTCGCATCGGCAGACGCTGCGATTCGTCGTACTGCCTCAGGCTGTCCGGCGGGTGATGCCTCCGCTGCTGAACGACTTCGTCTCGCTGCAGAAGGACTCGGGGCTGATCGCGGTCCTCGGCGTGATCGACGCGATCCGGGCCGCGCAACTGGAGACAGCCATCGATTTCAATTTCACCCCGTACGTCGTGGCCGGGTTGCTGTTCGTCGCTCTCACGATCCCGTTGACGCGGTTGACGGACTGGGTCGCGCGCAGGCAGGGCTGGTACGGCGGGGGAGGTGTGGTGTGAGCCTGCTGTCCATCCGCGAGGTGCGGAAGACATTCGGGGACAACGTCGTACTCGACCAGTTCAGCCTGGAGGTCGAGGCGGGGGAGTGCGTCGTCCTGATCGGCGCGTCCGGCTCGGGCAAGTCGACCCTGCTCCGCTGCGTGAACCTGCTGGAGACGGTCGATGACGGTGTGATCGAACTGGACGGCGCCGACATCACCGACCCGCGCGCCGCCACGGACCGGATCCGCTCCGGCATCGGCATCGTCTTCCAGTCCTACAACCTGTTCCCGCACCTCTCGGTGCTCGACAACGTGACGCTGGCTCCCATCCGAGTCCATCGGGTACGGCGCGACGTCGCGCGGACGCGTGCCTTGGAGATGCTCGAGCGGGTGGGACTCGCCGACAAGGCGTCGGCCAAGCCCGACGAGCTGTCCGGTGGTCAGCAACAACGGGCCGCGATCGCCCGGGCCTTGGTGAACTCGCCGAAGCTGATGCTCCTCGACGAGGTCACCTCGGCCCTGGACCCCGAACTCGTGGGCGAGGTCCTGAACCTCCTCCGCGAACTCAAGTCCGACGGCATGACCATGCTCATCTGCACCCACGAAATGACCTTCGCCCGCCAGGTAGCCGACAAGATCTGCTTCCTGGACGCCGGCCGCCTCCTGGAGGCAGGCCCACCCACCCAGCTCCTCGACGACCCGACCCAACCCCGCACCCAGGAGTTCCTCCGCCGCATCCGCCTGTGACCTGTCCCGACCGACAGGAAGTAGTCGGCCGTCCGGTCGGCCGCTACGCTCGGGCAGGCGGCGGGCGCCCGCAGTACGGGAACTATTACCTGTCGGTCGGGACAAGCCGCTGCTTCAGTGCTTGGCGGATTGTGGCAACCACCCAGTCCGGCTCGAACAGAACCTGCTGGTAGGTGAATCTCAGCACCAGCCATCCCGCCGCCACCAGTTCGTCGTACCGGCGACAGTCGGCAGCGAAGTCCGCGCTCGACCCGTGAAACTCATAACCCTCCGCCTCCACCGCGATCTTGGCCTGCCGATGCCCAAGATCCACCCGAGCACGGAACTGCCCCCGCTTGACCACAACCTGCGGCTCAAAGCCTTCAAGACCGGCCTGTGCTACGAGCGCACGCAGCATCGACTCCAGGAAGCTGCCGGAGGCACCGGTAGCAGCGACGGCAACCTGACGCGCCTGCTTGGAGCCTGGTCCGCGCATCGCCATGGCTGCCGCGATCAGCCGCGGGCGGGTCAACTTGTTGGCCAGACTGGCATCCGCGACCGCGAGCGCCTCGCCGAAGGGAAGGGTCCGGCTGCAGTCCAACACCGTTCGGAGCAGCGAGGTCAGTCGGCGTGCCTGATCGTCGGCCTCCACAGGCGCCCAGTGCAGCACCGCAGGTGGACCCGGTCGGGGGCGACGCTTCGTCGGGACCGTGATGTGCGGCTGCTCGGGAGGCGCAAGCAGCGGCAGGCGCCATGCGACCGCCGCACTCTGGTGCGATACGACCCCGTCATAGGCAACGGCAACGCGCTGATCGGTTGATGGACCGGGCAGGCCGTAGACCCCTCGCGCCAGCCGCACGACCGCGCCGGATCTCACCGCTGCGGCGAGTTCTCGCTTCGGGATGACGCGGGTCAGCTGAGCGAAGGTGCCTCGGCCACCCAGTTGTGCCAGCACCTCCTGCAATTCCACTGGGTGATCTTGGCCTGGGGTGGCCTATCCGCGCTGAGGTCTATCCACAGGGCGTCCCGACCGACAGGAAATAGTCAGCCTTCCGGTCGGCCTCGACGCTCGGGCAGGCGGCGGGCGCCCGCAGTACGGGGACTATTTCCTGTCGGTCGGGACAGCCTCCCACCCGCCGACCTCTACCCCAGCGGGTTCAACTCTTCGAAGTCGGCGGCTTCCATGACGCGGCGGATGCTGATCGGCTGTTGGAGGGGGACGCCGCCGGGGCCGGGGACCTGGGAGACCAGGGCGGCGATCTCGATCGCTCGTTCCAGGGAGTCGACGTCGACCATCTGGAAGCCGGCCAGGATCTCCTTCGACTCCACGAACGGTCCGTCCGTGACGACCGGCGCGGCCTTGCCGTCCGACGTCACCGTCTTGGCCTCCTCCAGCCAGCTCAGGGCGTGGTGCTCGACCAGTTCCCCGCTGGCGAGCAGCTCGTCGTTCAAGCCGCCGTAGTACGCCATGTGCGCCTTGACGTCCTCCGGCGCCCACTCCGTCATCGGCGTGTCGATCACGCCGGGCTGGTAATCCACGATCAACAGAAACTTGGTCATGACTGACTCCCTCGCGTTCCGTGGCGCCCGGTGTGGGCCCACCCAAGGGACGAAGCCCGCCACGGATTCTCGACATGCCCGGAGAATAGTCCCAGATCGAGCCCTTCGAGTGGTCACTGGTGCCTGGCGCTGAGTCCTGTCAGCTCTTCGGTGACGGACCACAGGCGCCGGCCCGCGCCGTCGTCGCGGGCCGTCGAGCCCAGCGTCACGGGGCGCCCGCGTTCGTAGTACCGGTCGCTCGCGGGCGGCGGGGCGAGCGCCACTCGCAGGAGGCCGGCGGCGGCGTCGTCGGGAGAGATCAGGCCGCGGCGGAGCAACGGGTAGAGGTCGCGCACGACCGGATGGTCGAACAGCGCCCGCACCATCGGCGTGTCCACGGCTCCGGGGTGGGCGGCGACGACGTCAACGCCCGACCCTTCGAGCCGGCGTGCGTACTCACGGGCGTAGAGGATGTTCGCCAGCTTCGACCGGTTGTACGCGAGATTGGACCGGAACCTTCCCTTCGTCATCATCAGGTCGTCGAAATCGAGGCCGCCCTTGGCGCGGCGGTGGGCTTCGGAGGCGACGAAGAGGATGCGGCTCGGGGCACTTGCGCGCAGCCGGTCCTCGAGCAGACGCGCGAGCAGCGCGGGCCCGAGATGGTTCACACCGAAGGTCATCTCGAAGCCGTCGGCGGTCTCGGTCCTGGCGCCGTGCCCCGAGATTCCGGCGACACAGGCGAGGAGGTCGAGCCGGTCCCAGCGTTCGAGCACTGTTGCCGCCGCCTTCCGGACCGACGCGAGGTCCGCGAGGTCCAGCTCCACGACGACAGTGTCTTTGCCGGTGGCGTTCCTGATTTCGTCGCGGACCCGGGCGCCTTTCGCCAGATCGCGTGCGGCGATCAGGGTCACCGCCCCGGCCTCCGCGAGTTGCCGCGCGACCGACCGCCCGACGCCGTCGCTCGCACCAGTCACCAGAGCCACCCGGCCGCTCAGATCGGGCACCTCGGCCAGTACTTCGACTCGCTGCAGTCGATTCCCTCCCTGAGGACTCATGATCTCGGTCCGTTCGATGGTCCTGGGTCGACTGATTGCCGAGTCCGGATCCACAGTGGTCCCAGCCACCCAGCCGCGCGTCGCACCTCGGAGTACGGGACGGTGGAGCTCTTGGCCTGCCCGAAGACGTTCGCCCGGAGGATCGATGCAACGATCACGCGAACGTTGGACCAGGGATTCTGGTAGCGGATCTGACTACCGATCCAGGAGATCGCGTCGGCTTCGGGCTTCCAGGCCTGCTGGTAGCGGGGGCCGGCGGTTTCCAGCGGCCCGGCGGCAAGGCACTGGTCCAGCACCATCGCCGATTCCAGCGCCGCGTTGCCGCCCTGGCCGACCGGCGGGAAGGCGGCGGCGGCATCGCCGAGCAGCACCGCGCGGCCGCCGTACAGGTGGGAGCAGCTCAACCCCAGGCCGAGGGGGACGGCCGGCCGCCGGGAGAACTCGGCGATCTTCTGCTCGCTGGTCAGGTCGAGGGCGCGCGGGCAGTGTTTGCGCAGCCACGCGGTGGCCTCCTCGGGAGAACTGAAGGTGATCGGCCTTTTCACCCCGATCACGCTGCGCCAGCGGACGCCGTCCGGCTGGTCCTCGTCGACGATCACCGCGGCGAGGACGAGCGGACTCATCGCCAACCCGTTCAGATAGTGCTTGTCCAGCTGATCGCCGACCCGGTCCAGCTCCAGCATCAGCCCGTGGTTCGGGACCGACGACGTCTGGACGGTGAAACCCTCGATCTGCTGCTGCATCGCCGTCCGGACGGCCGAGCCCGCGCCGTCGGCGCCGATGACGAGGTCGAACCGCCTCCCGGCCACCTCGCCGGCGGTCACGTCGAGGGTGCGCACGTCACTGTCGAACACGAACTCGATCTGGTCGCTGTGGCGGTCCTCGGCGACCGGCATCAGGGCCCGCATGATGTCGCCCCGCGAACCGATCCAGCCCGGCTCGGACCACGGGTCGAATACCCGGCCGCCGTTCTTGATGCCATGGAACGCGACCATGTGCGCATCGAAATGGCCGACTGCGTCGATGTGACGCAGCGCTTTCAACCCGTGGCCGGTGATGTCGATCGGATACGACCGGTCGGGGTTGAAACGCGGCATCTTCTCGGGGTGGGCCTCGCGCTCGAAGACGGTACTGCGGACGCCGCGCCGGGCCAGCGCTATGGCCGCGGTCAGGCCGCCGGGCCCGCCCCCGACGATCGCGATCTCTGTCATGCCGACCTCTTTCGTTGATTTGAAATCAATGATAGAAGGTCAATTACGCTGGCCGACATGGCCCCCACCCGAGCGGAACGAGCCGCGTCCACCCGGCAAAAGCTCCTGGACGCAGCCGTCGACCAGTTCCTCGACAAGCCGTACGACGAGGTGTCGGTCCAGGACATCGCCACGGCGGCCGGGGTGGCCTACGGTCTGGTCGCTCACCACTTCGGCAACAAGCGGGGGCTCCACCTGGACGCCGTCCGGGAGATCTCACGCCGCCTCGAGCCGCAACCGCCACCGCAGGGATCAGCGTCGCTGCAGGTCCGGCACCTCGCCCGCGCGCATTTCGCCTCGATCGAGCGGCACCCTGTTGCCTACCTCGGGCTGATGCTCGGCACCGATGCCGACAGCCGGGGCATCTTCGAGGCCTCCAGGGAGCGCGCCATCAAGGTCGTCGCCCTGGTCCTAGCCCTGGATCCGGACCGGCCCGCGGTCCGTCTCGCGCTGCGGTCGTGCATGGCGGCGGTCGACGAGGCCGCCATCGTCTGGCTCCAGGACGAGCGCCAGGTCCCTGTCGACGGCGTGATCGAGATGCTGATGGCCGCCCAGGCGGCGATGCTTCGTCAAGCCGCGAAGCTCGATCCGGCCTTCGACCCGTCCTCCGCCCTGTCCGCCCTGGATCAGCGGGAGGACAGGTAGGTGAGGACCGCCATCACGCGGCGGTTGTCGTCCTCCGATGGGGGGAGGTCGAGTTTGGCGAAGATGTTGTTGGTGTGTTTGCTGACTGCCTTCTCGGTGACGAAGAGGGCGGCGGCGATAGCGGCGTTGGATCGGCCTTCTGCCATCAGGCCGAGGACCTCGGACTCGCGGGGCGTCAGCCGGCCGATCGGGACGTCGCGGGTGTTGCGGGCCAGGAGTTGGCCGATCACGTCCGGGTCCATCGCGGTACCGCCGCCTGCCACCCGGCGGACCGAGTCCAGGAAGTCGGCGACGTTGGAGACCCGGTCCTTGAGCAGATAGCCGACCGCGCCGCCGCCTCCGGTCAGCAGCTCGCGCGCGTAGAGCTGTTCGACGTACTGCGACAGCACCAGGATCGGCAGCCCGGGGACCTGCCGGCGGGCCTCGATCGCTGCCTTCAGCCCCTCGTCGGTGAAGGTCGGGGGCAGCCGGACGTCGACAACGGCCACGTCCGGCCGGTGCTCGACGAGCGCCGGGACCAGCCGGGGACCGTTGTCGACAGCTTCGACGACTTCGAAGTCGTGGGCTTCCAGCAGCCGGATCAGGCCGTCCCGGAGGAGGGCGTGATCTTCAGCGATGACGACTCGCAAGGCAACTCCATGATCACAGTGGTCGGCCCGCCGGTCGGGCTGGCCACGGTCAACGTACCGTCGAAGGCGGCCAGCCGCCGTTCGATACCGTACAGACCGCCGCCGGGCCGGACCGTGGCGCCACCGGTCCCGTCGTCGCCGACGATGATGTGCAGCCGCTCATGCTCATGCGTGATCTGGACCCAGGCGGTGGTCGCCTCGGCGTGTTTCAGGACGTTGGCCAGTGCCTCGGCCACTGCGAAGTACGCCGCGGACTCGACCGGCGCAGGGGGCCGGCCCGGCAGGTCGATGGTGACGTCCACCTTGAAGGGGAGGCTCAGGGCGAGAGCCTTGACCGCCCCTTCGAGACCCCGGTCGGCCAGGACCGGCGGATGGATTCCGCGGACCAGGTCGCGCAGCTCCGACAGCGCAGTACTGGCGGACTCGCGGGCCTCGGTGAGCAGTGCCGCCGCCTGGGCCGGGTCGCGGCTGACCATCTCCTCGGCCATGCCGAGGTTCATGCTGAGCGCGGCCAGCCGGGCCTGGGCGCCGTCGTGCAGGTCCCGCTCGATCCGGCGCAGCTCGGCCGCCTGGGTGTCGACGGTCTCCGCGCGGGACTCGGCCAGCTCGCGGACCCGGAGCGCCAGTTTGGCGTTCTCGGTCGGGCCGAGCAGCGACTTGGCGATGTAGGCGTCCGCCCTCAGCAGCCGCTCGCCCGAGGCCATCCAGATCATGAAGGCGAGGAACCCGACGGGGATGACGAAGAAGCTGGTGGCCACGTTCACGGTGAACAGCCCGCCGAACGGCTCGGTGAAGACGCCGTCCGGGGTGACCCAGACCAGGAACGGGTAGATCAGGTAGAAGACCGAGGCCAGGAAGAGCACGGCCGACAGTAGCGTCAGGGTGAAGCCGATCACAGCGTTCACCAGCAGCCAGGCGATGTCCCGCCAGGTCGCCGGGTCGGCCAGCGTGGTCCGCAGCCACATCAGCATGCCGGGGATCGGCGGCTTGCGGTAGGGACGCTGGATCTCGGTGTCGAGGAACCGCGAGAGCATCGTCCGGTGGCAGTTCGCGAACCAGCGGGCGCAGGGCACGAAGACGAGCAGCATCGGGATGCCGACCCAGACGGCGATCAGCGGTACGGCGACCACGTTCAGCACGAAGAAGGCGATGCCGAGCTCCGCCAGGATCGCCAGGCCCAGCGCGATGAAGGGCTGCGCCACCCGCGGAAACCGCAAAGGCGCCTTGGGCACCGATTGCGCCATCGTCATCTTTCTCTCCCGTTCCGACCGTTCCGAGCACCTGCCTGAGACCAGAACCGGCCCGGCAACCACCATCATCGCCCAGACTCAGCTCCTCCTCAGTGGTGTTAGACCTACTGTGACCAGGGCCCCTGGGCCCCGCACTACCCGGGTAGTAGCACTCATGTATTCCCGCGCCGGGACGGCCAGGGTTGATCACGTACCCCGGCCCGGCTGTCGCCCAGGCCTCCCCACCGCACCGAGATGAGGAACCGATGGCTCAGTCCATTGCGCTCGCCCCACCCCGAGCTGCCAAAGGCAGCGACTTCGCCCCCTTGCTTCGCGAGGTCAAGGAAGCGGGCCTGCTGGAACGCCGGACCGCGGCGTACGCGATCTCGATCGGGCTGAACGTGGCGCTGATGGCGGCGACCTGGGCGGGCATCGTCCTGCTCGGCAACTCGTGGCTCCAGTTGCTGCTCACGATCCCGCTCGCCGTACTGACGACTCGCGCGGCGTTCTTCGGTCATGACGCCGGGCACCAGCAGATCAGCTCCTCCCGCAAGCTGCACGACCTGATCGGCCGGCTGCACGGCAACCTGGTCTGCGGGATGAGCTACGGCTGGTGGAACGACAAGCACAACCGGCACCATGCGAACCCGAACCACACCGACAAGGACCCGGACGTCGGCGAGGGCGTGCTCGTCTGGACGATGGAGCAGGCCGAGGGCCGTACCGGCCTGTACGGCTGGCTCAGCCGCAACCAGGCGAAGATCTTCTTCCCGCTGCTCACCCTGGAAGGCATCAACCTCAAGGTCTCCAGCCTACTGTTCCTGGCCGGCCGCAGGCGTCGCAAGGACGCGCAGCTGGAGCTCGGCCTGATGGCCGCACACCTGATCCTGTACTTCGGTGCGCTGTTCCTGATCATGTCGCCCGGCAAGGCGATCGCGTTCGCCGCGCTCCACCACGCGCTCTTCGGCCTGCACCTCGGCAGCGTGTTCGCGCCGAACCACAAGGGCATGGAGATGCCGGACGACGACAGCAACTGGGGCCACCTGGAGAAGCAGGTCCTGACCTCGCGCAACGTCGACGGCGATCTGGTGACCGACTGGATGATGGGCGGCCTGAACTATCAGATCGAGCACCACCTGTTCCCGAGCATGCCGCGCGCCAACCTGCGCTTCGCCCAGCCGATCGTGCGGTCCTACTGCGAGCGGATCGGGATGCCGTACCTGAGCACCGGCCTGGTCGAGTCCTACCGGATGGGCCTCGGACACATGCACGAGGTCGGCAGCGAACTGCGGGCCGAGCACCGGGCGGGGCAGGCGAGCTAGTGCGGCACGCGCAGCGGGCAGCGGTGCGGTGCGGATTCGGTTACGGTCGGCTGACTCGGGCCGACCAAAAGGGAGACCTGCATGACCGATACGTCCGGTTTGAGTCGTCGCGGCCTGCTCGGTGCCGTCGCCGGCGTGACCGCCGCCACCGCCCTGCCCGCTGCGCCCGCCTGGGCCGCGGATGACCAGCGTCCAGGAGCGGTCCGCCCGCCGACGCTGGACAAGTACGACCGGCAAGTCGTCTCGGGGCTCTCGTCCGACCGAGCCGTGCAGCACCTCAAGGTCCTGTCCGAGAAGATCGGTCCGAGGATCGGCGGTACCGAGAGCGAGAAGCGGGCCGCAGACTACCTGGCCGACCAGCTCGACCGGTTCGGCTACAAGACCCGCCTCGAGCCGTTCCCGGTGGCGGACAAGTTCCTCGCCCAGATTGGCGATCCACGCAACGTGCTGCCGAACGACCTGTGCTGGCAGGCTGGTGCGGCACCCGGCGGGAAGCACGGAGTCACTGTCCAGGGTCCGGCCCGGGACGTAGGATCCGTCACCGCCCCGGTCTGGCCCGCGGATGTCGCTGGGTCGGTCGTTCTCGCCGATGACCTGACAGCAGCCCGTCCGGCATTTGTCGCGGAGGCAGCGGCACGTGGTGCGATCGCAGTCGTTCTGCTTCCGGCGGATGCGGTGTTCCCGCGGCGAGCATCGGCGTACCAGCCGAGCGGTCTGACGGATGCGCCGATCCCCGTGGTCGGCGTCGCGCAGGTGCAGAAGCGGTTGCTCCGCGAAGCGCTCGCCGTGGTCAACACGCTGCCTTTGTCCATCAGTACTGCGGCGCACCGCGGGCTGATCTCGAACAACGTGATCGGCGAACGGAAGGGCCGCGGCAGCAAGTCGCCGATCGTGATGGTCAGCGGTCACTACGACACGGTGGTCGGCGCGCCCGGCGCGAACGACGACGGCTCGGGCACGGTCCTCACGCTCGAGATCGCCCGGGTGCTGGCAAAGTTGCCGACTGAAGCCACCCTGCGTTTCGCCTTGTGGGGTTCAGAGGAACAAGGGCTCATCGGTTCGCGGTACCACGTGGCGCAGCTCGCCCAGGATCAGCGTGATCGGTACCGGGCGGTGTTCCAGAACGACATGGTGGCGACCAGTTGGGATCCGGCGGTGACGTACTGGCTGCTCTCCTTCGACGGACTCGCCAACACGGCGACGACCGCAGTACGGGATGCCGGTGTGCGGCTCGGGTACGACCCGCGGATGGTCGGGCCGGTACTGCGGGGTGCGAGTGACCACCAGTCCTTCCAGGAGGTCGGCATCGCGGCCGCGAACTTCTCCTGGCGCGGCGAGATCTCACCGGCCCACCTCGAGCCGCCGTACCACTCGCCGGAGGACACGATCGCGAAGAACGTCAGCCTGGAACGCCTCCAGGTCTCGATGGAACTGATCGGCACCGCCGCGTACGCCGCCGCCCGCCGCGCCTGACGTACCCTCCTCGCATCCTTCGGTCCCACTTCGCCCTTGACGGGAGATGTCGTCTTCACAGACCACGTCTCCGTCAAGGGCGAAGTGGGACCGAAGGATGCGAGAGGAGGGGCGGCGGATAGGCTCGGAGACGCTATGTCGCCCCGGAAGAGAAGACCCTCGAAGCACACGCGACCGGTCAGCGACCGGCCGCTGCTGGGTGGTCATCAGGTCCGGGAGGAACGGTCGGACGGCGAGTGGATCGTGCGCCGGGTCAGCGGCTCGGCCTCCAGCAAGTCCTACCGGTGTCCCGGCTGCGACCAGCAGATCCTGCCGGCCACCCCGCACGTGGTGGTCTGGCCGGAGAACCCGAGCCTGCTCGCCGCGATCGGCGGCGGGCAGTCCCTGGACGAACGTCGCCACTGGCACACCGCCTGCTGGCAACGCCACCGCTGATCCCTGTCGAGAGAGGTGTCGATGAAGCTCCCGGTCACGTCGTACGGCGAGAGTGGTTCGCCGGTCGTGGTGATGCACGGACTGTTCGGGTCCGGCCGCAACTGGATGACGGTCGCCCGCCGGCTCTCGTCCGCGCACCGCGTCTTCGCGTTCGACCTGCGCAACCACGGCACCTCCCCGCACGTCGACACGATGACGTACCCGGAGATGGCCGAGGACGTCCAGGAGACGATCTCGAGCCTCGGGGTCGGGCCTGTCGCGCTGGTCGGTCACTCGATGGGCGGCAAGACCGCGATGCTGACCGCGCTGAGGTACCCCGAGGTCGTCGATCGCCTGGTCGTCGTCGACGCCGCGCCGGTGGTCTACCCGCCACAGTTCACCCAGTACGCCGCTGCGATGCGTGCCGCGGACCTGTCCAACGTGCAACGCAGGTCCGACGTCGACGCCCAGCTGGTCGAGGCCGTCGAGTCGCCGGGGACCCGGGCGTTCCTCCTGCAGAACCTGATCCTCGACGACGCCGGGGCCCGGTGGCGCCCGAACCTCCCGGTGATCGAGGCCGCCCTGCCGGACCTGTCCGGCTGGCCCTCCGACGTGACCGGCTCGTACGACGGGCCCACGCTGGTCGTCTACGGCGGCAAGTCCGACTACGTGAAGCACGACTACCGGGCCACGATCGAGGCCTATTTCCCGCGGGTCGAGTTCGCGGTGATCCCCGAGGCGGGCCACTGGGTGCACGCCGAGCGGCTGGACGACTTCCTCGCCGCGGTGACGCCCTTCCTCGGTTAGACGTTGACCTACTGCGCTTTGGTTAGGTAAATTTCCTACCTGATCCAGCGGAGGTGCGTGACTTGAGCAGAAACGTGCTGGCCATCGGCGGCCACATCGGGGACATGGACCTGACGGCAGGCCCCACCCTGGCCAAGCTGGTGCTCGAGGGTGCCAACGCCACGATCGTCGCGCTGACGGCGGGGGAGCGGGGCCACCCGCGGCTGTCGCCGGCGGAGTACAGGCAGCAGAAGGTCGCCGAGGGCGAGGCGTTCGCCACCGCGATCGGGGCCGACTTCATGGTGCTCGAGCACAGTGAGGGATTCCTGCCCGACAGCGACGAGGTCGCGCTCGAACTGGCCACGATCATCCGGGAGAAGCAGCCGGACACCGTGATCACGCACTGGCGGCACAGCTGGCAGCGCGACCACGAGCGGGCCGCGAGACTGGCCGAACGAGCTCGCTACCTGGCCGATCTGCCGATGGACCACGAGCTCCCGAGGCACGCAGTACGGACTTTCCTGTACGGCGAGAACGCCGAGGACCTGCAGTCGTTCGAACCGTCGGCGTACGTGCCGATCCCCGACGAGGCGTTCTACCGCTGGGTGAGCGCGATCAGGCACCAGGCGTTCGCCCGGGGTGAGACCGACGGGTTTCGCCACATCGACTACTACACGGCCCTGATGACGATGCGCGGCTGTCTCGCCGGCTACCCGCGAGCCTGCGCCTTCGCCGACCTCAACGGGCCCGAGGTCACCAAGCTCGCCGGCCCGTAGCAACAGACTTGTCGCCGGCCTCCGGACCGGGGGGCCAGGGGCCGGCGGCAACAAGTCACTGCTACGAAGCGTCCGCCTTGCGGACCCAGACCTCGCGGATGATGAGCAGCAGGGCAGCTGCGGTCGGGATGGCGAGCAGGGCGCCGACGACGCCGAGCAGCGCGCCACCGAGCAGTGCCGCGATCACTGTCACCGCGCCAGGGATGTTGACCGCCCGCCGCATGATCCGCGGCGCGATCACGTAGTTCTCGATCTGCTGGTAGATGATGCCGTACGCGAGACAGGCGACACCGGTCCACAGCCCGTCGGTGAGACCGATCAGCGCGACGAGTACGACGCCGATCAGGCCACCGACCATCGGGATGAAGGCGGTGAACATCACCACGATCGCCAGGGCCAGGGCGTAGTCACGCAGGCCGACGATCTCCAGGAAGATGAACATGAAGACACCGGCGCACGCCGCGACCAGGACCTGGCCGCTGACGTAGCCGCCGACCCGGCCGAGGACCTCGTCGCCCAGGATCGAGACCCGCTGCCGCCGGGTGGCCGGGACCAGGCTGTAGGCGGCGCGCTTGACCGTTGGCAGCGACGCCAGGAAGTACAGGGTCAGGATCAGCACCGTGAAGCCGGAGAACAGCGCGTTCGCGACCACCCCGGCGACGCCGAGGACGCCGCCGAAAGCCCGCTGCGCGAGCGCCGGGTCCTGGATGTAGTCCTGGGCCTTCTGGATGAACTGGTAGCGGTCGTTGAGCTCGTTCAGCGTCTTGGACTTGGTCAGCAGGTCGAGCCATTCGGGCGCGTTCCGGATCAGGCTGTTGATCTGGTCGGTGACCACCGGCACGATCGCGAGGCCGACGCCGGTGACCGCCAGGATCATCAGCAGGAAGACGACGCCGACCGCCAGACCGCGCTTCAGCCCGCGGCGCATGAACCACTCGACCAGCGGGTTCAGCCCGACCGCGATGAACATCGACACGATCAGCAGGATGAGGACCGACTTGGCCTGACCGAGCGCGTTCCACAGGCCCCAGGCGACCAGCACGCCGAGCGCGGCGAAGAACCCGAAGACGAAAGGGTTCGACCGGCCGAGCGGGGGACCGGGGGCACCCATCCCGACGTCGGGATGCCGCTCGTCGATCAGCAGTTCGCCGGCCAGGTTGTCCAGCACGCCGGCCTCGGCCGTGGCCCGGTCGGCCGAGGCGTCGGCGACCTTCGCTGACTTCTCGGCCTCGTCGGCCGACTCGTCGGCCTCTTCCGCCGAGTCCTCGGCGTCGTCCGCGGCGGCCTCTGCCTCAGCAGCGGCCGCCTTCGCCTGCTTGGCCGCGCTCTCGATCTCCGCGACGTCCGTTTGCTCGGTCCCTGTGGAGTTGTCGTCGCCGGGTGGCGTCACATCTCTTCCTTCGGGGATCGGCCGCTGTCCTTGCCCTTGGCATCGACGTCGGACTCGTCCTTGGCGGCGGACTTGAACGGGCTGTCCGCGGCCTCGACCCGGGTCTCGTCGCCGGCCAGGTCCTCGAGCCGGAACTGGTCGATCTTGGTCTCGTCCCGCGGCTCCTCGGTCCGGTCGTCGTTCGCGGTGCCGGTCCGAACATCGGCTGCGGCGTCCTTGCCGTTCAGCAGCGCCGGGTCCTCGACCCGCAGACCGGTGTCGATCCGGGTCTCGTCGACCCGGGCCTCACCGGCGTCGGCGCCCACGAACGGGCTGCCCCCGGCGAACGAACTACCGGTAGCAGGCTTGGCGTCGAAGGACGACGCCGCGTCGTACGGCTTCGCGTCGTACGAGCTCGGCTTTGCTTCGTACGTGCTCGCCGGGGCCGGCGTCGCGTCGTACGAGCTGGGCGTTGCCTCGTAGGAGCTGCTTGGCGTTGCCTCGTACGAAGTCGCCGGGCTGGGCGTCGCGTCGTACGAGCTCGGGACTGCCGGCGGGAAGTTGTCCGTCGCCGGGGCGGCGAACGGGCTTTCCGGGCGGCCGAACGGGTTGTACGACGCCGGTGCGGCGGTCTCCGAGTCGAGCTCGGCGGCCTGCCTCGCGATGTTGCTGGCGATGTCGTTCAGCCCGGCGATCTGCGCCAGGATGCCGTCGCGGCGCTTGGCCAGCCGCTCGGTCTCGCGGGCGATGACCGTGCGGGACCGCTCGGCCTCGTCCGCCGCGTTCGCCAGCTCCGCCTCGGACCTGGTCCGCGCGGTGGTGAGCAGCTGCTCGGCCTCGCGACGGGCGCGGGTCAGCGTGCGCTCGGCCGATTCCTCCGCCTGGGCGCGGATCTTGCTCGCCTGGCCGGTCGCCTCGGCGACGCGGCGCTCGGACTGCTCGGCCGCCTCTCGCATCTGGGTGGTCAGGTTCTCGGTGTCGCTGGCGATCTGCGAGTGCTTGTCGGCGAGCTCCTTGGCCTGCTGCTCGCGCTCGTCGGCCAGTCGGGCCCGGAGTGCGGCCGACTCGCGCTGGATCGCGGTCCGGATCTTCTCGGCCTCGTGCAGTGCGCCGTTCTTCAGCGTGCTGGACTGCGACTCCGCGGTCAGCTGCAGCTGCTCGGCCTTCCGCCGCGCGGCCGCGAGCACCTCGGCACCCTCGGTCTCGGCCGTGCGCTTGATCTCCTCCGCGTCGCCTTCAGCGGTCCGGCGCAGGCTGTCGGACTCGTTCAGCGCGACGGTCCGGATGTCCTGGGCCTCGCGTTCACCGGTCGCCCGAGCGGACGCGGCCTCCTTGGCGGCGGTGGCGCGCAGTTCGTCGGCCTCCCGCTTGGCCTCTTCCAGCGCTTCGGACGCTTGGTCCTGGGCGAGCCGCAGGATCTGCGCGGCGCGGTCACCGAGCCCGGCGTACGAGGGGTTGGCACTGGCTTCGAGCTGGCGCTTGGCCTCGTCCAACTGGCGTTGCAGCGGAGCGGAACCGGACTGCAGCTCGTCCACTTTGTTGCGCGTCTGGGCGAGTTGCGCCTCGAGCGCGCGGACGTAGTCGTCCACTGCTTGTTTGTCGTACCCACGACGACCGACGGGGAAGCCCCCGGCAGCGGTCGCCGTACGGTCGAAGAACGGCAGGCTCGACTCGTCAGCCATGACCAAAGGTCCCTTCTGGCGGCGCGGATGAATCCCCCACCTTAGAGCCTGTCAGAACCAGAGTTCACACCGCCAACCCACCCCGCATCCTTCGGTCCCACTTCGCCCTTACCGGGAGACATCGGTGACACAGACCACGTCTCCCGGTAAGGGCGAAGTGGGACCGAAGGATGCGGGAGGGGAGGCGGTCAGCGGTCGCGGAAGCGGTTGATCTCGGCCTGGTGCTGGGCGCGGAGGGTGGGGTTGCGGACGCCGAGGCCCTCGGTCGGGGCCAGGGTGAGGACCGCGACCTTGCCCTGGTGGAGGTTGCGGTGCACGTCGTACGCCGCCTGGGCGGTCTCCTCGAGCGGATAGACGCGGCTGACGGTGGGATGGACCATGCCCTTGGCAATCAATCGGTTCGCCTCCCACGCCTCGCGGTAGTTCGCGAAGTGGGAGCCGATGATTCTCTTCAGGTTCATCCACAGGTAGCGGTTGTCGTACTCGTGCATGAATCCCGACGTCGACGCACACGTCACGATCGTGCCGCCCCGGCGAGCGACGTACACGGAGGCGCCGAAGGTCTCCCGGCCGGGATGCTCGAAGACGATGTCCGGGTCGTCGCCGCCGGTCAGTTCGCGGATCTTGGCGCCGAGGCGCTTCCACTCCCGCTGGTCCTGGGTGTGCTCGTCGGACCAGAACTTGTAGCCCTCCGCGGTCCGGTCGATGATCAGTTCGGCGCCCATCGCCCGGCAGATCTCGGCCTTCTCCGGCGACGAGACCACGCAGACCGGGATCGCGCCGCCGTTCAGCGCGAACTGGGTCGCGTACGAACCGAGTCCGCCGGAGGCTCCCCAAATCAGGACCACATCGCCCTGCTTCATGTTCGCGCCGTTGGCCGAGACCAGTTGCCGGTACGCCGTGGAGTTCACCAGGCCCGGACTGGCAGCCTCTTCCCAGGTCAGGTGTTCCGGCTTCGGCATCAACTGGTTCGACTTCACCAGCGCGAGCTCGGCGAGTCCGCCGAAGTTCGTCTCGAAGCCCCAGATCCGCTGCTCGGAGTCGAGCATCGTGTCGTTGTGGCCATCGGGGGATTCCAGCTCGACGGACAGGCAGTGCGCGACCACCTCGTCGCCGGGTTTCCACGCGTTCACGCCGGGCCCGGTCCGCAGTACGACGCCGGACAGGTCCGAGCCGACCACGTGGTACGGCAGGTCGTGGCGGGCGGTCAGCGGCGACAGCTTGCCGTACCGCTTGAGGAACGTGAAGGTCGACACCGGCTCGAAGATCGAGGTCCAGACGGTGTTGTAGTTGATCGCGCTCGCCATCACCGCGACCAGCGCCTCGCCCGGTCCGAGCTCCGGGGTCGGGACGTCGTCGAGGTGCAGACTCTTGCGCGGGTCCTTCTCGCGGCTGTCCAGACCCTCGAACATCGTCGTTTCGTCCGCGTGCACGGTGATGCCGCGATAGTGGTCCGGTACGTCGAGCCCGCCGACGGCAGCACTGTCGCCGGCAAGGATCGCGTCGAGGATCTGCTTCACGTCATACCTCCTGGAGCGGCGGTCGTGGTGAGAGCGGAATCTACCGATGAGTATGCCTCTGCGGCAGTGCCTTGTGACCTAGTTCGCAGCCGTTGAGACGACCGTCACTTTCTCAGTCCACTGTGTCCAGTGGTCTTATCGGCCGGATGGCTTTCGATGTCAGCCGAGATGGGTGTGCAGGCGGACCTGGGTGAAGCCGGCGCCGGAGCGGAGCTGGACCAGGTCGCAGAGCTGGTTGGCGAGCCAGACGCCGCGCCCGCCGAGCCCCTCCACTGGCGGCAGTACCCGCCCGACGAGCAAGTCGTCGATGGACCCTTGGTCGGCCACTTCGCAGATCAGACTGTCGTCGGCGATCCACAGCGACAGTTCGCCGCGGCCGCCACCGAAACGGATGCTGTTGGTGCACACCTCGTGCAGGGCCAGTGCCAGGTCGTCGATGCGGTCGGCGGACAGCCCGCGCTCCCGCGCCCGCGCGTTCACCCAATGCCGTACTTCGGTCAGTTCCGCCAGCCCGAACTCCATCCGCTCGGCATCCTCCGGTACTGCGGGCAGCGGCGTACGGAAGATCATCGAGGCGACCTCGGTCCGGGGACCGGCGCCGCGCGACGAGCCGTTGGAGTCGTGCACGAACGGATGGTTCTCCGTCGGATCCAGAGTGGCGGAGACGACGGCAGCGTCGTACGGGCAGCGGAGCCGGAAGGGGCCGGTGTGCTCGAACGCGACGTTGAGCAGTGCCTCGTGCAGCTTGGCCTCCTCGAACCCGGCCTCGCTGCGGCCCCGGTAGGCGGGCTCGCCGATCCCGCGGACGCCGCGGTGCGGGTTCTGGTCGAGGACGTTCCGCCACAGCGGGATGATCCGGGCAGGGTTGCGCCCTGCGCTGGTGATGTCGAGGAAGGCGACCTGGTCGGCCGCGGAGCCGAGAACCTCGCGGAGCAAGGCGATCCGGGGCTCGGGAAGCGCTGCCAGGACGACTTCCCCGGCCGTGACGCCGTCGCGGAGAAAGGGTGCCGTGTGGCGGACGAACTCTTCATCATCGTTGTAGACGAAGGCGTCATGCAGGAAGCCGGTGGTCTCACCAAGCTGGGTCTCGGTCGCGCTGTCGATCAGCACTTCAACAGAGTAGTCCGGATGCAAGTGGGTGGAGCGGTGAGAAAGCGCTCAACACGAAGCGTCCGCGGGCAGTAACTTGCAGTGTGCCGCACCGGTAGTCGCTGGGGTCAGTGCGCGGCGGGTTCGACGAGTTCGATCAGGACGCCGCCGGCCGAGCGCGGGTGAATGAAGTTGACCCGGGAGTTCGCGGTGCCGCGCTTCGGCTCGTCGTACAGGAGTTCCGCGCCGCGTTCGCGCAGGGTCGCCGAGACCGCGTCGAGGTCGTGCACGCGGTAGGCGAGTTGCTGGATGCCGACCCCGTGGCGTCCGATGAACTTGGCGATCGGGGAGTCGTCCGACAGGGGAGCCAGTAGCTGGATCGACGAGCCGGAGTCGCCCACCGAGAGCATCGCCTCGCGAACGCCCTGCTCTTCGTTGATCTCCTCGTGCGCCACGGTCATGCCGAACATGTCGGCGTAGTACCGGACAGCCTCGTCGAGGTTCGCGACCGCGATGCCGACGTGGTCGATCGCGTCGAACAGCGTCAGGGTGCCGGTGAGGTGGTCCATGCCGCCAGAGTGGACCAATCAGGCGTCCGAATCCATGGAGTGTGGTCGATCCGACACCGGACGTGTGACCTGATCGACAGCCTCTCGGCAGAGGCGTACCAGTGAGGTCGCAGGTATCGTGGCGGCATGTCTGACGCCACTCGTAGCTCGCAGAACCAGACCGTCATAGTCGCCGGTGCGCGGACCCCGATCGGGCGGCTGCTCGGTGGCCTGAAAGGCTTCACCGGCGCCGAGCTCGGTGGCTTCGCGATCAAGGGCGCACTGGAGAAGGCGGGAGTCGCGCCGGACCAGGTCGAGTACGTGATCATGGGCCAGGTGCTGCAGGCCGGGGCCGGCCAGATCGCCGCCCGCCAGGCCGCCGCGAAGGGCGGCATCCCGATGTCGGTGCCCGCGATCACGATCAACAAGGTCTGCCTGTCCGGCCTGAACGCGATCGCGCTCGCCGACCAGCTGATCCGCGCCGGCGAGTACGACGTGGTGGTGGCCGGCGGGATGGAGTCGATGACGAACGCGCCGCACCTGCTGCCGAAGTCGCGCGAGGGCTTCAAGTACGGCGACACCACACTGGTCGACTCGATGGCGTTCGACGGACTCTGGGACGCGTTCACGGACCAGGCGATGGGCGCGCTCACCGACCAGGCGAACAGCACCGGCCTCAAGCTGACCCGTGAGGAGCAGGACGCGTTCAGCGCCCGCTCGCACCAGCTGGCCGCCGAGAGCTGGAAGAACGGCGTCTTCGACGACGAGGTGGTGCCGGTCGAGGTGCCGCAGCGCAAGGGCGACCCGCTGTGGATCGACTCCGACGAGGGTGTCCGCGCCGACACCTCGGTCGAGACGCTCGCCAAGTTGCGGCCGGCCTTCGGTAAGGACGGCACGATCACCGCGGGTTCGGCTTCGCAGATCTCCGACGGCGGCTGTGCCGTCGTCGTGATGAGCATGGCGAAGGCCGTCGAGCTCGGGCTGCCCTGGATCGCTGAGATCGGCGCGCACGGCTCGGTGGCCGGGCCCGACTCGACCCTGCAGAGCCAGCCGGCGAACGCGATCGTGAAGGCCTGCGCGAAGGAAGGGATCGAGCCCGAGGCGCTCGACCTGATCGAGATCAACGAGGCGTTCGCGGCCGTCGGGATCGCCAGCGCCCGCGAGCTGAACGTCGATCTGGACAAGGTCAACGTGAACGGCGGCGCGATCGCGCTCGGCCACCCGATCGGGATGTCCGGTGCCCGGCTGGTGCTGCACCTGGCGCTCGAGCTGCAGCGCCGCGGTGGTGGGACCGGTGCTGCTGCCCTTTGCGGTGGCGGTGGTCAGGGCGACGCGCTGATCATCCGGGTTGCCCAGAGCTGAGTACCCCGGGCTGATTACGCTGACCCTCTTCCTGGGCCGAGTGATCCTGGCCTAGCCCTATCCCCGAGCCGACAGAGAGCCGATGCCACGACGGACCGCACCGGTAGCCGAGCTGGTCGAACGGGCCCGCGACGGTGACGCGCGGGCCGTCGCCCGGCTGATCTCGCTGGTCGAGGACGAGTCGCCGTTGCTGCGCCAGGTGATGGCCGCGCTCGCGCCGTACGCCGGTCAGGCGCACATCGTGGGCATCACGGGATCGCCCGGGGTCGGGAAATCGACCTCGACGTCGGCGCTCGTCTCGGCGTACCGGAAGACCGGGAAGCGGGTCGGGGTGCTGGCGGTGGACCCGTCGTCGCCGTTCTCCGGCGGTGCGCTGCTGGGCGACCGGGTGCGGATGCAGGACCACGCGACGGACGCCGGGGTGTTCATCCGCTCGATGGCCTCGCGGGGTCATCTGGGCGGGCTGGCGTGGACCACGCCGCAGGCGCTCCGGGTGCTCGACGCGGCCGGTTTCGACGTCGTGCTGGTGGAGACGGTCGGGGTCGGGCAGTCCGAGGTGGAGATCGCCGGGATGGCCGACACGACGCTGATCCTGCTTGCGCCGGGGATGGGTGACGGCATCCAGGCGGCGAAGGCCGGCATCCTCGAGGTCGGCGACATTTACGTTGTGAACAAGGCGGATCGGGACGGCGTCCAGAACCTCACCCGCGACCTGCGGACCATGCTCGGGCTGGCCGATCGGGCTCCGGACGCCTGGATCCCGCCGATCCTGAAAACCGTTGCCTCACGCAACGAAGGGGTGGACGAGCTGGTCGCGGCGATCGAGGACCGGCTGACCTGGATGCGCGGCAACGGAGTACTGGTGGAGCGCCGCCGCAGCCGGGCCCGGGACGAGATCGAGGCGATCGCGATGACGTCGCTGCGGTCCCGGTTCGCGCACCTGCACGGCGACGCGCGGCTCGACGTACTGGCCGCGAAGGTGGCTGACGGTGACACCGACCCGTACGCCGCCGCGGACGAACTGATCGCCGCGCTCTGATCTCTGAGCGGGGTGGATCCGGTGATTACGCGGTAGGCGAACATGCAGTTGCTCGTGCGCCGGAGAGTGCCTTCCGGCCCGAAAACGGGCAAGTATCAAAGGAATCCTTGGCCGCGGAGGGATGTTTGTCTCAGGGCGGCGCGCCGGTCGCTGCCCTGCCCCCTGATCCGTTACAGAATGGATCTTGAAGCTGGTGAGCATTGTGCGGTGGGCTGTGTTCAGTCAGTGACAATTGGTGACAGTCCGTGATACAAACACAGTCGACCGAGTTGGTTGCGATCGAGGAGTGGTGACATGCCGAAGAAGCTGCTGATCTGGCTGGTCATCGCCTTTGCGGCGTTCTATCTGTTCACACAGCCGGAAGGTGCCGCAGATGCCGTGGGAGGTGCGTTCTCGGCCGTCGGGGATGCGTTCGGGAGCGTGATCACTTTCCTCTCCGCGCTGTTCGACTGAACCTTCACCCAAGTGTCCCGTCGCGAGCAATCGTGCGGGACACTTGGCTGTGATGGCGACCGTGGTTACGCCAGCGACAATGGTGGTGCAGGCCGGACGGCCGACAGCGGGTGACAGGGGAGTGAGCGGATGGCCGGTATAGGCCTGTTCCGGATCTTCGATCCGAAGGTGCGGCGCCACCTGATCTCGGACGAGGGCGAAGTGGTCATCGACGAGGTACGGCACCACTGGGTCGTGTTCGCGGTGCCGATGCTCGAGGTGTTCCTCGCAACCGCGCTGCTGGTGGCGATGCTGTGGATGTCGCTGACCGGCGCCGGGGTCCTGCTGGTGATCGTGCTGGTCCTGCTGTCGCACGCGTTCTGGCGCTTCCTGACCGAACACCGGGACCGGTTCGTGGTCACCAACATGCGGGTGATGCGGATCCGCGGCGTCTTCTCCCAGACCGTCGCGACCACCCCGATCGCCCGGATCCTCGACATCACCCTGCAGAAGCCGATCGTCGGCCGCTTCCTCGGCTACGGCCACTTCGTCTTCGAGTCCGCCGCGCAGGACCAGGGCTTCCGCGAGATCAGGTTCGTCAGCCGTCCCGACGACCGCGACCTGACCATCCAGCGGGTCATCCAGCGCACCGGCCTCCGGGCCTCGGCCAGCGTCGACGTCGTGAAAGGCGACGACGATGACGACTCCGACGACGACGGTACCGGTCCGATCGGGATGGATTCCGCCCAGGAAGTCACCACCAGCACCCGGACCACCACCGCCCCCGCGGCTCACCGGCAGGCCCCCAGCGCCACCAAATCCATCTTCAACAGCGAACGCGGCAACTGGACCGACCCCGACCACGACGACTAACCCGCATGTGGTTGCGTCGCTTGCAGTGGGGCTGTGGTTGCGTCCGGTGCATTGGCGATGTGGTTGCGTCGGTGCATTGGCAGTGTGGTTGCGCGGTCTCCGCTGCGTGAGTGTGCTAGTCGGGCTGGTGCAGGTAAAGAGCGCTTCGCGTCCCTGCGGGATCGAACAAGTTCGACTCTTGACCTGCCCCATCCCGACCAGGGAAGGACGCAGCTACGCGGATCCGCGCTGACGTGTGAGCTGCATCAGGGATTCCGTCCGCCCGGGTGGTTCGTGTGGGATGTTCGGCGATTGCGGTGGTTCCGTCGGCCCGGGTGGTGCCGGTTCCGAGGTGGCCCCATCCGGACCTACAGAAGTCGCGAAACCCTGTCCAGTAAACGGTTTCCCGGGTGGTTTCGGTGGGTTCTGTGGGTCTGGGTGGGGGGCCGTGCTGGAGATCGTGGCGTGGTTCGGTCGGCTGCCGGCTTGTGGGACCGATACCGGTCTACTGGACGCTATCGGTCGAACAACC
>NZ_DASRXP010000449.1:0-42323 GCF_035687465.1 Kribbella sp. | reverse complement strand
CTGCATCAACTCCGTCAGCCTGTCCCTGACCCCGGCGGAGTAAGCGCCTCCACGCGTTCGTGCAGGGCGGCGCCGTACCGGGCGTACTCCTTCCTCAGCCGGCCGAGTGCCGGGATGAGTTCGGCAGCAGCGGCGCCGGAGAACTCCTCGGAGTCGGTGAACTCGGTGGTGCCGTCCGGCTGGGGGGTGAGCACGAAGGAGTGCCTGCCG
The DNA here is from genome assembly GCF_035687465.1 of Kribbella sp. Classification (NCBI taxonomy): domain Bacteria; kingdom Bacillati; phylum Actinomycetota; class Actinomycetes; order Propionibacteriales; family Kribbellaceae; genus Kribbella; species Kribbella sp. The sequence continues at coordinate 42,113 of NZ_DASRXP010000449.1, read as the reverse complement.
AGGATCGCGGCCAGCGATCCGCCCTCCCAGACCAGCCGACGGGGGGCCTCCACCTCGACGATCCTCATGGTGACGTCCTGCTCAGGGGCGTCACCGCCCGCTACGCGGCCGGGAATCTCCGCCCCGACCACGACCTGTTCGGGCTTCGCGTCAAGAGAGAGAACCGGGTGCCACTGCGCGTACTGGTCGAACGCCACGAGCACGCGCCATACATCCTCCACCGGAGCGGAGATCCTGGTCACCGCTGTGACAACAGGGCCTTCCCCGGTGCCGGTCTCGGCGTTCACGGCACCAGCACGATCCGGCCGCGCTGGCCGCCCCGGGCCAGCTGGGCGTGGGCTTCGGCTGCCTGAGACAGGTTGTAGATCTGAGCGACCCGCGGCGTCAGTACTCCAACCTCGGCGAGCGCGGAGAGATATGAGAGCCGGGTCGCGTCAGGGCCGGCAGCGATGTGCCGCACCACCACGCCCCGCTGCGGGGCCGGCAGCACGTCTCCCCTCACGCTCACGAAGATGCCGCCGTCACGGACAGCCGCCAGCGCAGAGGCACCCAGCGCCGCCGCGTCGAGCGCGCCGTCCACGCCCTCCGGCACGAACCGGCGCACCGCCTCACCCAGCTCGTCGTCGCGCGACACGAACCAGGTGGCGCCACGACCGCGGAGGAACTCCTCGTCCTCAAGCCTTCCCTGCGCCACGACCCGCACCCCACGCGTCCGGGCCAACTCGACGGCGTAACCGCCGACGGCCCCGGCGGCACCCGTGACGAGCAAGGTGTCGCGGGGGCGTAGCGGGAGCTGGTCCAGCGCCAGTGAGGCGGTCATCGCGTTGAGCGGGATCGTCGCCGCGAGCGTCAGGTCCATCCCCTGCGGGGCGGGGGCGATGGAGTTGACGTCGGTCACCAGGTATTCGGCCTGGGCCTTCGTCCGGCGCAGCACGGGGGCATCGAACGCGATCACCGGGGTTCCGACCACCACGGTGGCACCCGGACCGACCGCATCGATCGTCCCGGCAGCGTCCAGACCGAGACCGGTGTGGTCGACCTCCTCCAACGGTTTGAAGATCCCGGCCCAGACTGCGGCGTCCGCGGGATTGAGCGCGGCAGCCGCGACCTTGATACGGACCTCGAAGGGACCTGGCTCCGGCAGGGGGACCTCCAACACCTCGACAGCCTCGGGTCCGCCGACCTTCCTCACGACCGCTGCGCGCATGACGTTGTTCTCCCTTGGCTATCCGAAACGCTGTGAACGCTACGAACGCTAGGCGCGTTACGATCAATCAGTAAGTAGGCACCTCAAAGTGCGTTACTCTCCGTGGCTACTGGTCGGACTTCAGGGTGTCGTAGCGTGCTCGCGCCCCGTCGACCTCGTCGGTCTTGTCGGCGGCCCAGTCGCGCACCTGGGACAGCAGGCCGTACAAGCCTTGCCCGAGCGGGGTCAACTCGTAGTCGACACGGACGGGCACGGTCGGTGTGACCGTCCGCTTCACCATGCCGTCGCGCTCGAGCATGCGCAGGGTCTGGGTCAGCATCTTCTGGCTGACGCCCGGGATCTCCCGGCTGATCTGGCTGTAGCGCATCGCCTCGCCGAATTGCCCGAGGGTGCACATCGTCAGACTGACCCACCGGTTGCTGATCGTCGAGAGCAACGCCACCGCGGGACAGTCATGCATGTAGGCCTCGTACGTGCCGGGCTCGATCTGGCGCGCCGGCTTCGCGGTGGTGGTCATCCGTCTCTCCCGTCAGGAGCCCAACGCACCAAAGTGCGCCTACTTCCGAATCGATCGTAACCCACCAACCGTTGGAGCAGAGCCGCGCTCGAACACGATCAGATCGGGGTGGCGAGGGCTACTGGGTTGCGGTCGGGGTCGAGGACGTAGGCCTGGCGTTCGCCCCAGGGCATGTTGGCGGGTTCCTGGAGTACTTCGTAGCCGGCTGCGCGGAAGGTTTCCACCTCGGCTCCGACGTCGTCGACGTACACGAAGAGTTCGAACCGTGGCGCGGTGCCGACGGTGATGCCGAGTTGGGCCTCGGGCCAGCTGGTGTCGGCGATGCCGAGGGACGAGTCGCCCCGCTCGAGGCCGACGTAGTGCGGGTCGCCTTCGAGCGGGAACTGGTAGACCGACTTGTAGCCGAGCAATGCGTAGAACTCCACTGCTCGCCGCACGCTGCTCACGTAGAGCACCGGGAATGCCTTGCGCTGCATCCGATCAGGCCAGGTTCGCGACCAGGTCGCTGAGCTCGGTCCGCTTGCCCGTGTAGAACGGGACTTCCTCACGGACATGCCGCCGGGCCGTGGACGCGCGCAGGTCGCGCATCAGGTCGACCATGCGGTGCAGCTCGTCGGCCTCGAACGCCAGCATCCACTCGTAGTCGCCGAGCGCGAACGAAGCCACCGTGTTCGCCCGTACGTCGGGGTAACTGCGCGCCATCTTGCCGTGCTCGGCCAGCATGAACCGGCGCTCCTCGTCCGGCAGCAGGTACCACTCGTACGACCGCACGAACGGGTAGACACAGACGTAGGCCCGCGCCTCCTCGTCCGCCAGGAACGCGGGGATGTGGCTCTTGTTGAACTCGGCCGGCCGGTGCAGCGCGAACTGCGACCAGATCGGCGCGAGATGCCTGCCCACCCCCGAACGCCGCAGCGCGTGGTACGCCTTCTGCAGCGCGTCCGAGGTCGGCGCGTGCCACCAGACCATGAAGTCGGCGTCCGCACGGAACCCCTCGACGTCGTACCAGCCGCGGATCACCACGTCATCGGCCGCGAGCTTGCCGACGAGGTCTGCCAGCTCAGCGGCCAGCTCCGCCCGGTCCGCATCACCCAGCGGCGTCTGCACCTTGAAGACGGACCACATCGTGTAGCGGATGACGTTGTTCAGCTCCCGCGCCTTGGGCTTGGCGGGCTGGCTGCTGTCGGGCTGCGGGTCGGCTGGCGTCTCGGTCACGATTCCATTGTCGCCAATGCATCCAGGTGAGCCTGCACCCGGGTTGCCGCCTTGCTGCCCGAGGCGACGCAAGCAGCGATCCCCACACCCCTGTACGCCGCGCCGCAGACCGCCAGCCCGGGTTGTTCCGCTATAGCGGCCTCCACCCGGTCTATCCGACCTAGATGACCCACCGCGTACTGCGGAAGTCCCCCGCCCCAACGTGTTACCAGCGAGCCGACTACTGGTGCCTCCAAGCCGACAGCCTTGCGTAGATCGGCAGCGGCGAGTGCGACTAGCTCCTCATCGGACCGCTGGAGCACGTACTCCTCACCGAGTCGCCCGACCGAGCAGCGCAGTACTGCAAGATCTCCCCCGGCTTCGGCGGTCCACTGCCACTTGGCGTGCGAGTAGGTCGAGGCCTTGATGGTCCGGCCTTCGACACTTGGTACTAGGAAGCCCGAGCCGGTGGCAGCCGCGGGCCAATCTTGTTTGCGCACTGCGAGGGTGACGATCGCCATGCTTGCGTAGTCGATCGTGGCGAGCTCGGTGGATGCGGCCGGGACCAGGTCGGCCAGCATCCGTGCGGCTGGGGTCGCCGGGGTCGCGATGATGACGGCATCGGCTTGCTCGAGGCGCGGGGCTGGTACGGGTCCTGTCTCCAGGTCGTAACCACCCGGGCGACGGCTGATTCGCCGTACGGTCGTGTTGCGGCGGATCTCGACGCCGCGAGCGGTCAGGTCTGCTTCCAAGGCGGAGATGAGGCGGTTGATGCCGCCGCGGATGCCGGCGAAGACGGGGACGCCGTCCGCGGCGCGGCGCTGGCCGGCTTCGCGGAGCTCGGCCGTTGCGGCGAGAAGGGTGGGCGCGGTGCGGAGCTTGGCGTACAGCTCGGGTACTGCGGCCGCGAGGGAGATCTCGTCGGCGCGGCCGGCGTCGACACCGCCGAGCAGAGGGTCGATCAGCTTGTCGGTGACGGCGGAACCCATGCGCTCGGCAACGAACCGGCCGATCGCGACGTCTTCGGTGAGGGCGGGTTCGGGCAGGTCGGCTTCGTGGGCGACCTGGTCGGCCGCTTCCTTGCCCAGGACATCGATCGTCGCGGCGGCGTCGACCGGGACGCCCATCACAGTCGGCGGGATCGCGCGGATCCGGTCGCCGATCCACAAACCGGCCGAAGTCGTTGCCGGATGCACCAGATCGTCAGCGAGCCCGACCGCCTTGATCAGGTCGACTGCCTCAGGCCGCCGGGCCAGCACGGACTCGGCGCCCAGATCAACCGGCACGCCTTCCACCACGCCCCCGGCCAACTTCCCACCAAGCCGAGCCGATCCCTCAAGCACGGTGATCCGCGGCGGATTGGGTCCAGTCACCAACTCGTACGCCGCCGCCAACCCACTGACCCCACCACCGACGACCACCACGTGCATTCGTGAACCACGCAAATCCTCCACACCCACCATCTTCACCCGCCCCGTGAACCAACGAGCCGGTGGGTGCGGTTAGGTGCGGGTGGACTTGGTGTGGACAGCCTGGACTACTTGGTGGAGGACTTCGGGGTCTGTGGTTGGGGGGACGCCGTGGCCGAGGTTGAAGATGTGGCCGGGGGCTGCTCGGCCTTCGGTGAGGATGCGGTCGATCTCGGGTTCGAGGGCGTTCCAGCCGGCGAACAGCAGCGCCGGGTCGAGGTTTCCCTGGACCGGCTTCGGCGGAGTGCCGTCGGCCGTGATCCGGCGTACGGCCTCGTCCAGGGGGACTCGCCAGTCGACGCCCACCACGTCGGCGCCGGCCGCGCTCATCAAGCTGAGCAGCTCGCCGGTGTTCACCCCGAAGTGCAACCGAGGCACGCCGTACGACGCCAGCGCGGCGAACACCTTCGCCGAATGCGGCTGGACGAACTCCTCGTAGTCCCGCGGCGACAACGCTCCCGCCCACGAGTCGAACAGCTGGATCGCCGACGCACCCGCCTCGATCTGCACCGACAGGTACGCGATCGCCACATCCGCCAGCCGGTCCGCCAGCGCGTGCCACAGACCCGGATCACCGTGCATCAGGGCCTTCGTCTTCGCGTGGTCCTTGCTCGGTCCACCCTCGACCAGGTACGACGCCACGGTGAACGGCGCCCCGGCAAATCCGATCAGCGGGGTCGCACCGAGCTCCGACACCAACTGCTGCACCGACTCCGTCACATACGACACGTCCGCGGGTGTCACCGGCCGTACCGCCTCGAGATCACCGAGTGACCGCACCGGCGACGCCACCACGGGACCGACACCGGGCTTGATCTCCAGATCCACGCCGACGGCTTTCAGCGGCAGCACGATGTCGGAGTAGAAGATCGCCGCGTCCACGCCGTAACGGCGTACCGGCTGCAGCGTTATCTCCACGACGAGGTCGGGTCGCCTGCAGGACTCGAGCATCGTGATGCCCTCGCGGATCGCCCGGTACTCCGGTAGCGAGCGCCCCGCCTGGCGCATGAACCAGACGGGTGTGTGCGGAACCGGTTCACCCCGGGCGGCTCTCAGGAAGGCGGACTGCGCCGAAGGGGACTTCGTAACAGCTTCGGGAGCGCTGGGCGATGGGGAGGTTTGCTTCACGGGCACAGGACCGATGATCCCATGCCCGGAAGCCGTTCCCGGCGCGTCGTCACCGGCGTCGGTGAGTAATCAGTCGTAGGCTGCGAAGCATGGGTGCCCGCAAGCAGGTCGACGCGCCACCCGCGGAGTTCGCCGAGGCCCTGACGCAGTTGCGTGAGGCCCGGTTCCGGCCCGAGGTTTTCGTCGAGGAGATGCCCGCACCGCAGCGGATCGCACCGCACGCGGCCGCGGTCAGCGCCGACGTGACGGTCGACGGTGACGATGTCGCCACCGGCCGTCTGGTCGTCCTCTACGACCCGGCCGGGAACGACGCCTGGCAGTCGACCTTCCGCTGTGTCGCGTACGTGCGCGCTGCCGTCGAACCGGAGATGGTGACGGACGCGCTGCTCGGCGGCGTGGGCTGGACCTGGCTGATGGAGGCCCTGACCGACCGGGGCGCCGACTTCTTGGCACCGAGCGGTACCGTCACTCGGGTGGTATCCGAGAGTTTCGGCGGGATGGCCGATGACGACGCGACGGCGGAGATCGAGATCCGCGCGTCCTGGAGCCCCGTACCGGGCCCGGGCGGGACGGTCGACGTGACGCACCATGCCGAGGCCTGGGGCGAGGTGCTCTGCACGGCGGCAGGACTGCCGCCGGTACCGCCGGGGGTGGTCGCGATGCCGACCCGGCGCGGTCAGCGGGGCCGATGAGCCCGGCCGAGACGCAGCAGCCGCCCGTCCCGGACGATCCGACCGAGAACCTGCCACTGCTCGAACTGCGCGACGGACTCTCCGACGTCGTGGACACCGACACTGCGCTGACCGAGGTGATCGACGCCTTCCGCGCCGGCACCGGCCCGGTCGCCGTCGACGCCGAGCGGGCCTCCGGCTACCGCTACTCGCACCGCGCCTACCTGGTCCAGCTCCGCCGGGAGGGATCCGGCTCCGCGCTGGTCGACCCGATCCCCTTCGGCGATCTGTCCGGGCTCGGTGACGCGATCGTCGACGCCGAGTGGATCATTCACGCCGCGAACCAGGATCTGGCCTGCCTGGCCGAGGTCGGCATGGTGCCGCGAAAGGTCTTCGACACCGAACTCGCCGGCCGGCTGCTCGGCTATCCGAAGGTCGGGCTCGCCTCGCTGGTCAGCGAGGTGCTCGGCTACAAGATGCGCAAGGAACACTCGGCGGCGGACTGGTCGACCCGGCCGCTGCCGGGCCCGTGGCTGATCTACGCGGCCCTCGACGTCGAGATGCTGATCGAACTGCGCAACGCGATCGAGGCGGAGCTCAGGCGCGAGGGTAAGTGGGAGTGGGCCGAGCAGGAGTTCGCGGCGATCCTGGCCGCGCCGCCCCGGGAGCCGAAGCCCGATCCGTGGCGACGGACCTCCGGGATGCATCGCGTCCGCAACCGCCGCAGCTTGGCCGTAGTACGGGCGCTGTGGGAAGCACGGGACCAGATCGCGGAGAGCGCGGACATCTCGCCCGGGCGGATCCTGCCCGACGCGGCGATCGTCGAGGCCGCCGCGGCGATGCCGGTGGATCGCGAAACGCTGCAGCGCCTGACCGCCTTCAAGGGACGCGGCGCCCACCGGCACATGCGCACGTGGTGGGAGGCGATCGAACACGCCCGCCGCCTGCCCGACTCCGAACTCCCGAAGCAGGGCCCCCGGTACGACGGGCCGCCGCCGGCGCGAGCCTGGGCCGACCGTGATCCCGACGCGGCGGCCAGGTTGTCCGCCGCGAGGTCGGGCGTCAGCGAGATCGCCGAGGCTCATCGCCTGCCGACGGAGAACCTGCTCTCCCCCGACACCATCCGCCGCCTCGCCTGGACGCCGCCGGCCGACGCGGACCTGGCAGTGGTCAGCGACTTCCTCCGCGAACACGCGGCCCGCGAATGGCAGATCGCCCTCACCGCCCAGGTCCTGACCGATGCCCTCGCGACCGAAGCCCCACCCGCAGAACCACTGGCCTGATGAAATAGGTTCGGCGTTGGCGCGGGCCCGGGTTAGTCTGCGGCATGGCGCAGGGGGATATCGACAAGATCGCTGAAGAGACCGGCTTCTCCGGTGTGGTCCAGATCGACCGGGCCGGCCAGATCGAGTTCGCGAACGCCTACGGGCTGGCCAACCGCGCCTATCGCGTGCCCAACTCCCTGGACACCAGATTCGGCATCGCCAGCGGCAGCAAAGGGTTCACCGCCCTGGCCGTGCTCTCGCTGGTGCAGGACGGCGTGCTGGGGCTGAGCACCACCGCCCGATCCCTGCTCGGCGAGGACCTACCGCTGATCGCGGACGACGTGACCGTCGAACATCTCCTCACGCACACCTCCGGCATCGGCGACTACCTGGACGAAGACGCCGACACCGAGATCACCGACTACTTCATGGGCGCGGCGCACGAGCTGACCACCACCGAGGCGTTCCTGCCCCTGCTGGACGGGCATCCCACCAAGTTCCGGGCCGGTGAGCGGTTCGCCTACTGCAACGGTGGTTTCGTGGTCCTCGCCCTATTGGCGGAGCGGGCCGGCGGCGTCGGCTACCACGAGCTGGTCCGGGAGCGGGTGCTCCGGCCGGCCGGAATGACCAGCACCGACTTCCTCCGCTCCGACGAGCTACCCGCTGACGCGGCCGTTGGCTACCTGCCCCTGGACGGGGTGGACCGCTCCAACATCTTCCACCTACCGATACTCCCCAACGGCGACGGAGGCATCCACACCACCGCCGCCGACATCTCCACCTTCTGGCGCGCGCTTTTCGCCGGCGACATCGTGGATTCCGTCGAAGAGGTCGTCCGGCCACGCCGCGACGTCCCCGAGGAGTCCATGCGCTACGGTCTCGGCTTCTGGCTGCACGAGAGCACCGACACGGCGATCCTGATCGGGTACGACGCCGGCGCTTCGTTCAAGTCCACGCACGACCCGCACACGAGCACCACCTGCACCGTGCTCTCCAACACCTCCCCCGGCGCCTGGCCCATCGCCGGAGCCTTCACAGCTTGAGGACGTGCTACCGCAGTTGCGCCTCGATGGCTGCGACGACCTCGGCCGATTCCGGCTGGGTCTGCGGGCGGAAGCGGGCCGCTACGGTGCCCTCCGGGGTGACCAGGAACTTCTCGAAGTTCCACTGCACGTCGCCGGCGGCGCCCTCGGCGTCCGGGGTGGCAGTCAGTTCGGAGTACAGGGGGTGGCGGTCCGGGCCGTTCACCTCGAGCTTGTCCAGCATCGGGAAGGTGACGCCGTACGTCATCGAGCAGAACTCCTGGATCTCCTCGTTGGTGCCGGGCTCCTGACCACCGAACTGGTTGCAGGGCGCGCCGAGGACGGTGAAGCCGCGGTCCTCGTAGCGCTTCTGGAGGCGCTCCAGACCCTCGTACTGCGGGGTCAGGCCGCACTTGGAGGCGACGTTGACCACGAGCACCGCCTTGCCCCGGTAATCCGCGAGCGAGGTGTCGGTGCCGGACAGGGTGTGCAGCGGGATGTCGTACAAGCTCATTGAGAGTCCCCAGGGGGTAGGTGACGGGCAAGGAAGGAGGTGGTGCGCTCCCACGCCAGGGCGGAGGCCTCGGCGTGGTGGAAGGCAGGCATCGGGTTGTCGAAACCATGACCGGCGCCGGGATACCGATAGACCTCGGCACCACTGCCGAGCGCCGCGACGATCTGGTCGACGGTTGCGGGCGGAAGAAGGCGGTCCTCGTCGCCGAAGTGATGCAGGCTGGCGGCGTCCACTTGCGGGGCGAGCTCGAGCAGCCTGGGCAGCGCCGACCCGTAGTAGCTGACCAGAACGTCCGGCGAGGACGCTGCGGCCACGTTGAAGGCCAGCCCTCCACCGAAGCAGAACCCGATCACTCCGACGCCGGTGCGCCGCCCGCGCAGGTACTCCAGTGCGGCGACCGAGTCGCTTACCGCAGTGTTCCAGTCGAGCCGGTTCATCGCCGCCCGAGCCTGCTCGAGAGCGTCAGGAGCCGACTGGTCGATCGAGAGGTCGTCGAGCCGCCAGTAGATCTCCGGCGCCACGACGTAGTACCCCAGCTCGGCCAGTTCGGAGGCGCGCTGCTTGATGTAGTCGGAGACCCCGAAGATCTCCTGGAGCAGCAGTAGCCCCGGTCCAGTACCGCCGGCAGGTTCCCAGACGTGTGCCGGCATCAGCCCCGTGCCGGTGTCAATCTCCAAGGCCACGCAGGTAGCCTACTGCGACCCGCCAACGCCTGTTAGTGAGCCTCGACAGCCTCGCGCGGAGTCGTGCGAAAAGGCGTTGGTGGTGGCATCCAGAGCTTGCATTCCGCGATGGACGCGTTCAGCAACTCGTACAGACGCTCGTCCGGGTTCGGCACGCAGGCCTGGGAGATGCCCTCCACTGCACAGGACACTGCCCGTGGCGCTGTACGCCGGGCGAAGTCCGGAGCACTGCGGTGCGGCCGCGCCGTGAAGGCCCGAGCCCACTTGGTGGCCGCGGGAACCCCCTCAAGCGCCGCCTGTGACTCCGGCTGCATGCTGTCGATCGGACGGCCCTCCATCTTCGCCAGGGTCCGCTCCCCCACCATCAAAGCCACAGCGAGGATGTACTGCCGCTCCTGCGACACCACGGGCAGCGCGAGCTGGATGCATTTGGCCGTCACCCGCGGTACGACGCGCGGGTCGTCCGGCGTCAGCCCGATCACCGACGGGATGAGTGGAGCGAGCCGTCCGCGGCCGGCATCCGACGTGCAGTCGTTGACGTCACGGGCCACTCCGGCCAGCAGTGGATGGGTGCAGTCCGGGTGATCCGACCAGGGCGCGCCCGCCAGGTAGGACGCGAACTCCATGAAGCAGGCGCCCTTGCGGGGGTTTCTGTGTTTGCCCCGGGACAACACCGGGACGGTGAGATCAAAGCTGTCGTTTTTCTTCATTGAACGGCTCCAGGGACGTGCCTCGCTCCAGCATGCGCCGAATCGCTGCCGGACGCCACGGGTAACCGTCAGGACGTTGTGAGCAGCGGCACAGGCGTGGCTGGTTGGGGCGATGTGTTACCGACGGGTAGCATCGGAGGTGCTCCAACTCCCTGAACCCCAGAGGAGGGCCCTCGTGCCCCGTGAGATCCGCGATGTCGTGTTCGTCGACGGCGTCCGCACCCCGTTCGGCAAGGCGAAAGGCCAGTACGCCGAGACGCGCGCCGACGACCTGGTGATCAAGTGCATCCGGGAACTGCTGCGGCGCAATCCGTCGCTGCCCGGCGAGAAGGTGGCCGAGGTCGCGATCGCGGCCACCACCCAGATCGGCGACCAGGGCCTGACCATCGGGCGGACCGCCGCCCTGCTGGCCGGTCTGCCGAACACGACCCCCGGCTACGCGATCGACCGGATGTGCGCGGGCGCGATGACCGCTGTCACGACCACCGCCGCCGGCATCGCCTTCGGCGCGTACGACGTGGTCGTCGCCGGTGGGGTCGAGCACATGGGCCGGCACCCGATGGGCGAAGGGGTGGACCCGAACCCGCGGATCATCTCCGAGAAGCTGGTCGACACCTCCGCCCTGGTGATGGGGTCGACCGCGGAGAACCTGCACGACCGGTATCCGAGCATCACCAAGCAGCGCACGGACGCCTTCGCCGTAGCCTCGCAGGAGCGTGCCGCCAAGGCCTACGCGAACGACCTGATCCAGCCGGACCTGGTCCCGATCGCGACCCGCTCGGCCGAGCTCGGCTGGGGCTACGCGACCACCGACGAGCCGATGCGCCCGGGCACCACGATGGAGGACCTGGCCAAGCTGAAGACGCCGTTCCGCCCGCACGGCCGGGTGACGGCGGGCAACTCGGCCGGTATCAACGACGGAGCCACCGCATGCCTGCTCACCTCCGCCGAGGCGGCCGAGGAGCTCGGCCTGAAGCCGAAGATGAAGCTGGTGTCCTACGGTTTCGTGGGTGTCGAGCCCGAGGTGATGGGCGTCGGCCCGATCCCCGCCACCGAGAAGGCGCTGAAGCTGGCCGGACTGACCATCGACGACATCCAGGCGTTCGAGGTGAACGAGGCGTTCGCCGTCCAGGTGCTGGCGTTTCTCGAGCACTACGGCATCGCCGACGACGACCCGCGGGTGAATCCGTACGGCGGTGCGATCGCCTACGGGCACCCGCTGGCGTCCTCCGGCATCCGGCTGATGAACCAGCTCGCCAAGCAGTTCGAGCTGCGGCCGGAGGTCCGGTACGGACTGACCACCATGTGCGTCGGTCTCGGCATGGGCGGAACCGTCATCTGGGAGAACCCGAACTTCGAAGGGACCGCCGCATGACTCTCCAGGACCTGATCGACGAGGCCGTGGCGATCGAGACCGACGAGGTCGTCACGCTGGCGCCGAGCCGCGACGTGGTGCTGCCGAACAGGGCCGGCACGATGGCGCTGATCACCCTCGACAACGGCCACGACCACACCAAGCCGAACACCTTCGGCCCGAAGGGTCTGGCCGAACTGAACAAGGCGATCGACGCCGCGCTCGGGCGCGACGAGGTCGTTGCCATCGGCATCACCGGCAAGCCGTTCATCCTGGCCGCCGGCGCCGACCTGACCGGCGTCCCGAAGCTGACCGATCGCGAGCAGGCGCTGAACCTGGGCAAGATCGGCCATGGCGTGATGCGCAAGCTGCAGGACGGCGGCAAGCCGAGCTTCGCTTTCGTCAACGGGGTCGCGCTGGGCGGCGGCCTCGAGGTCGCGCTGCACTCGACGTACCGCACGATCTCGGTCGCGGCCGGGATGATCTCCACTCCCGAGGTCTTCCTCGGCCTGATCCCGGGCTGGGGCGGCAACTTCCTGCTGCCGAACCTGATCGGCGCCGACAAGGCCGTCAAGGTCGTGGTCGAGAACGCCCTCAACCAGAACAAGATGCTGAGCGGTCCGGAGGCGGTGAAGTTCGGCATCGGCGACGTGCTGCTGGACTCGGCCGACTTCCTCGAGCAGTCCCTGCTCTGGGCCAGCCGGGTGCTGACCGGCGAGATCACCGTCGAGCGGCCCGAGATCGACCGTGGCGAGGACTGGGACGCCGCCGTTGCCCGAGGCAAGGGATTTGCGGATCTCAAGGTCAGTGGCGCGGCGCCCGCGCCGTACCGGGCACTCGACCTGATCACTGCCGCCAAGGACAACGACCGCGATCGTGGTTTCGCGGCCGAGGACGAGGCGCTCGCCGACCTGATCATGAGCGAGGAACTGCGCAGCGGCCTCTACGCCTTCGACTTGGTGAACAAGCGCGCCAAGCGCCCGGCCGGTGCGCCGGACAAGTCGCTGGCCCGACCGGTGACCAAGGTCGGCGTCGTCGGCGCCGGCCTGATGGCGGGTCAGCTGGCGCTGCTGTTCGTACGCCGCCTTGAGGTGCCCGTGGTGTTGACGGACCTCGACCAGGAGCGCGTGGATCGCGGCGTCGGCTATGTGCACGGCGAGATCGACAAGTTGCTCGGCAAGGGCCGGATCCGTCCGGACAAGGCCAACCAGCTGAAGGCACTCGTGACGGGGTCGGTGGATCGCGCTGTCTTCGCGGACGCCGACTTCGTGATCGAGGCCGTGTTCGAGGAACTGCAGCTGAAGAAGACGATCTTCGCCGACCTGGAGAAGATCGTCCGGCCGGACGCGATCCTCGCGACCAACACCAGCTCGCTGTCGATCACCGAGATGGCGGCCGATCTGGAGCACCCGGAGCGGGTCGTCGGGTTCCACTTCTTCAACCCGGTCGCGGTGCTGCCGCTGCTGGAGATCATCCGGGCCGGCCAGACCGACGACGCCAGCCTGGCCACGGCGTTCGCGGTGGGCAAGACGCTGAAGAAGTCCTGTGTACTGGTGAAGGACGCGCCCGCCTTCGTGGTGAACCGGCTACTGACGCGCTTCCTCGGTGAGGTCAGCGCGGCGGTCGACGAGGGCACCCCGATCCCGGCGGCGGACAAGGCGCTGTCCGCGCTCGGTCTGCCGATGCCGCCGTTCGTCCTGCTGCAGCTGGTCGGCCTGCCGGTCGCGCTGCACGTCGCTGAGACCATGAACCGGGCCTACCCGGACCGGTTCGCCGTCTCCGAGAACCTCGCCAAGGTCGTTGCCGCCGGCAAGAGCTCGTTCTACGTCTGGAGCGCCGAGGGCAAGCCGTCGGTCGATCCCGAGGTCGAGGCGCTCGTCGCTGTCGGGGACAAGCCGTCCACCGCCGAGGAGCTCCGCAGCCGGGTGCTCACCGCCCTGGCCGAGGAGATCAGGATCATGCTCGACGAGGGCGTCGTCGCCGAGGCGCAGGACATCGACCTGTGTCTGCTGCTCGGCGCCGGCTGGCCGTTCCACCTCGGCGGGATCACGCCGTACCTGGACCGCAGCGGCATCGCCGAGAAGGTCAACGGCTCGCGGTTCCTCCCCCAAGGCGTCGCCAGCCTGACGCAGTAGGTCTGCTGGGGGCCAGCACCCGGTCCGGCCCCCAGCCAGCACTGCTGCGGAACTTCGGGCCCTGATCAACAGTTGTTCAGGGTGGACAGGGCGTTGTGTCCTGCCCGAAAGTTCGCGACAGGCAGGGAGAACCATGAGTAAGCGGGTCGAGCAGAAGTCGCGAGCGCGGGAAAGGGTGGCCGCACAGCGCGCCGCTGAATTACGCGCCGAACGGCGAAAGCGTCTCCTGCTCGCGCTCGGCGCGGTCGCGGTCGTCATCATCGTGGTAGGCGGGCTGGTAGCCGTGCGCCTGGCCGGCGGCGGCAAGGAAACCAGCACCGGCCCCTCGGGCGCGGCCGACACCAGCCTGATCACCGCGCTGAAGTCCATCCCGGCGTCGACATTCGCCGCGGTCGGCAGTGACGGCGTCCAGGCCGCCCCGTCGGCGATCACCGCCCCGGCACTGACCGCCGACGGGAAGCCGAAGGTGCTCTACATCGGCGCCGAGTTCTGCCCGTACTGCGCCGCCGAGCGGTGGCCCGTCACGGTGGCGCTGTCCCGTTTCGGGAACTTCAGCAACCTCGGCACGACCCACTCCGCCGGTAACGACGTGTTCCCCAACACGGCGACGCTGTCGTTCCACGGTGCCAGTTACACCAGTCAGTACCTGGCCTTCACCGGGGTCGAGACCACCACCAACGAAGAGGTGAACGGTCAGTACGCCCCGCTGGACACACCGGCGGCCGCCGACCAGTCGACCTTCGACACCTACAACAAGCCGCCGTACGTGCAGAGCGCGGGCTCGATCCCGTTCGTCGACCTCGGTGGGAAGTTCGTCACCTCGGGTGCCTCGTACAGTCCGGAGTTGCTGGCTGGGAAGACCCAGACCGAGATCGCCGACGCGCTCAAGGACCCGGCGAGCCCCATCGCGAAGGCCGTTGACGGCTCCGCGAACGTCTACACGGCTGCCCTGTGCCAGCTCACCAACAACCAGCCGGGCGCAGTGTGCACGACTGACGCGGTCAAGGCGGCGGCCGGCAAGCTCGGGAAAAGCTGAGCCGTGAGCGAAACCACCCGGTCAGGGGTCGTGACAGAGCGCAGGCCGCTGGGCTGGCTGCCCTGGACCACCTTGGCGCTGTCGATCGCGGGCGTCGCGGTCGCGGCGTACCTGACCTATGAGCACTTCACGGCGGGCAGCACCCTCGCCTGCCCGAACACGGGCGTGGTGAACTGCGTCAAGGTCACCAGCAGCGAGTACTCGAAGTTGCTCGGCGTCCCCGTCGCGCTGCTCGGGCTCGGCTTCTTCGCCGCCATGACGGTGCTGTCGCTGCCGCCGCTCTGGCGTACGCCGTCCCCGTGGCCCGGCCGCCTTCGCCTGGCCGCCGTCATCGTCGGAGTCGTCTTCGTCTGCTACCTGATCTGGGCGGAGCTCTTCCGCATCGACGCCATCTGCCTGTGGTGCACGGTCGTCCACGCGCTCACGCTGGTGCTGTTCGGCCTCGTCGTGGTGCGCGCGGCCCTGCCCCCGATCGAGGAGTGAGCCGCCGCGGTGGTCAGGCCTTCGTCACCTCGCCGGTGCGCTCGGTCTGGCCGACGCGGCTCTTGCGGTAGCCGTAGAGGGCGTACACGACGAAGCCGAGCACCATCCAGATCGCGAACCGCAGCCAGGTCTCGATCGACAGGTTCAGCATCAGGTAGATGCAGATCAGCGCTGCCAGGATCGGCACCACCGGGTTGCCCGGCACCGTGAACGACCGCTTGATGTCCGGCCGCCGCTTGCGCAGTAGCGGGACCGCGAGGGAGACCAGGGTGAACGCGGCCAGCGTGCCGATGTTCACCATCTCCTCCAGCTTGCCGATCGGGGTGACGCCGGCGACGATCGCGACCACCACACCGATGCCGAGGGTCAGCCGGTACGGCGTACCGAACGTCGGGTGCGTCTTGCCCAGCTTGGCGGGCACCAGGTGGTCCCGGCTCATCGCGAAGACGACCCGGGCCGCCCCGATCATCAGCGTCAGCACCACGGTGGTCAGACCGGCGACCGCACCGGCCGAGATCAGGGTGGCGAAGCCGGGCCTGCCGACCGAGCGGAACGCCTCGGCCAGCGCCGCCTCACTGCTGATATCGGTGTACTTGACCATGCCGGTGATGACGATGCAGACCGCCACGTAGAGCACCGTGCAGATCGCGAGCGAGCCGATGATGCCGCGGGGCAGGTCGCGCTGCGGGTTCTTCGCCTCTTCGGCGGTGGTCGCGACCACGTCGAAGCCGATGAACGCGAAGAACACCAGGGACGCACCGGAGACCAGCCCCATCACGCCGAAGGTCGACGGGGTGAACCCGAACATGGCCTGGAACAGCGGGGTGGTGATGGTCACGTCGCCGTCCGGGGCCGGCACGCTCGGCGGGATGAACGGGGTCAGGTTCGAGCTCTTGATGTAGAACAGGCCGGCGATGATCACGAACAGCACCACGAACAGCTTGACCGCGACCAGCGCCAGGTTGACCCGCAGCGACTCCTTGATCCCGATCGTCGCCAGGATCGTGAGCACGATCACCAGCAGCATCGCGAGGACGTTCACGTCGCTCTCGGGCCCGATCGAGTCAGGCCAGCCGAGGCCGATCTGGTCCAGGAACAGCGCCGCGTAGGTGGACCAGCCCTGCGCCACGACACTGGCGCCGAGCATCAGCTCGAGCAGCAGGTCCCAGCCGATGATCCAGGCGAAGATCTCACCGAGCGAGAAGTACGAGAACGTGTACGCCGACCCGGAGACCGGCACGGTCGACGAGAACTCGGCATAGCAGAGTGCCGCCAGCCCGCAGCAGATCGCGGCGAAGATGAACGAGATCGCGATCCCGGGGCCCGCGTAGGCCTGGGCCGCGCGGCCGGTCAGGGTGAAGATGCCCGCGCCGATGATGACACCGATGCCGAACACGGTGAGGTCGAGGGCCGTGAGGCGTTTCTTGAGCTGGTACTCCGGCTCGTCGGTGTCCGCGATCGACTGCTCGATCGTCTTGGTCCGCAACAGACTCATCTGGTACGCCTCCTTGAACTCGGACGGAACACCCCTCGAGCGTGCCGTCCTTGACCCCACGAGGTCAAACCGCCACTCAGCGTTGCGGTTCGTAGTCCTTGAGCGCAAGCCAGAGGGTTGCCTCCGTGTACCCCGTCCGGCTGAGGAGGATGCGGTCGCGATTGGCCTGATCCGTGCCGTGCATCGCGAGGTCCTCGTACAGGGCCTCGACCAGGGTCAGCCCGAACCGCTTGACCAGGAAGCGGACCGCCAGCCAGCTCACGCCGTACACGTCCGCGTTGTTCTGGTAGAAGCCGAGATCGGACGGCAGCGCGTACAGCCCGGGCAGCGCGTCGTCGACGACCTCCTGCTCCCACTGGACGACCTCGCCCTCGCCGCTGATCTCCTCGATCCCCCGCCAGGACACGTACTCCGCGGCGCCCTCCGCCAGCCAGAGTGGTTCGTAGCCGCCCAGGTCGGCGGTGGCCACGTGGGTGAGCTCGTGGGACAGCAGGATCTCGTCGACCCGGTCGCGTTCCTTCGGGTTGACCACGATGTAGGCGCCGGCCACGGTGCCGTCAGCGGTCTCCTGACCCGGCAGCGAGGAGAACGTCGATCCCGCGCTCGCGGCCGACTCGACGTCCTCGTCGGCGAACCGGGCATCCCGGATCTCGGTGTCGTCCAGCGCCGCGATCAGCGCCGACCCGGACCACTTCCGCGGCCAGTACGCCGCCACCTGGGTGAGCGCCTCGTCCGCCTCGGCGACGATCGCGCGGCCCGTCCTGGTGTCACCCTTCTCGACGATCACCAGCACCCGCGGCCCGCGCTGGACCTCGATCCGGCCCAGGTCCCACACCTCGTGGTGCGCGCCCGGCCCGAGGTCCTTGTCCAGGTCGTTGTCGTCGGCGATGATCCAGCGGCCGGCCCGGCTGACGAAGCTGTAGCCGAGTTCGGTGGTCACCGGGGTCTCGTCGACCTTCGGGATCTGGTACCGCATCAGCACCCGGACCAGGTACGTCGAGGCGCCGTGCTCGCGGACCGCGGCCGCGTCGAACCGCTCCTCGGCCTGGCTGTAGCCGATCTCGGTGAAATCGAGCTCGACCAGGTTCGCGAACAGGGTCTTCTGCTGCTGGCGGAGCTTCGCGTTCGCCGGATCGACGTCCTGGAGAAACATCTTCTCGTTGACGGTCCGGACTGCCTTCGCGCGGCGCAGCAGGATCGTGTCGACAGCCAGCCGGCGGGCCGCGACCGCGGCGGCCGTTTTCGACGGGGGCTTGGTTCCCTGGTTCGGCGGCGCCGGTGGAGTGACGGTCGCGGCTGGGCGGCTGCGGGCGTCCTGCTGGCGGTCCTCGACCGCGTAGACGACACCGCCGGAGACGAGCGCCACGACAACAAGCAGGCCCAGCCAGCGGCGGGGCCCGTGGGGCGGAACCTGAGCGCCTGGCGGGTCGGCGCTAGGTGGCATCACAGTCACGTCGGGTCGATTCCTCCGGTCCGCCCGTCTGCTACAGCCCGGCTACCCTACTCGCTCCTGTGAGATCCACCACCGACACGCCCGGGCTCAGCCGAGTTGGGCGGCGATCGGCCTGGGCACCGGGATGCCCCGGCGGCGCACCTCGGCGCCGAACCGGCTCACGAGTGGATCACTGGGTGCGGCCGTCATGGTGACGATGTCCCTGCTCAGGGGCGGGTCGAGGCGGCGGATCGCCCCGGAGTAGGTGGCAGGCAACGCGGTCGTCGGCACCAGAGCCACACCGAGGCCGGCTGCGGCGAGTTGAGCCGCTGTGGCGGTCTGCCGGGTGCGGGTCACAGCGTTCAGCGTCACGCCCTGCCCGGCAGCGATGCCGTCGAGCCAGCCGCCGAGGCCGTTCTCCGGGTGGTAGTGCACCACCGGCTGCTCTGCAAGCTGGGCAAACGTCATCGGTCGGCTCCCGCCTGCAGCGGCCGGACTGTCGGCTGCCATCACCGCGACGATCTGTTCCTCGCCGATCAGGTCGAGGTGTCCGTCGAAGGTGGACGGGCGCGGCCCGATTGCGAGGTCCGCGCGACCAGCTGCCACGAGGTCTGCGAGGGCGTCCGCACTGGTCAACTCGTCCAGCTCCAACTGCACGGCCGGGTGGCGCCGGCGCCAGGTCCGCAGTACGGGAGCTAGAAGGCTTCCCGTCATGCTCGCCGCGCAGCCGATGCGGAGCCGGCCGGCCGTGCCCGAGGTGATCGCTCTCCCGGTCGCGACCACGCTCTCTGCTGCGGCCAGTGCTGCTCTGGCGTCGGCGGCGACCGCCTGCCCCGTCGGGGTCGCCCGTACGCCGCGTGGCAGCCGCTCGACCACCGGCGCGCCGATCTCCCGCTCCAACGCAGCCAACTGATGCGACAACGCGGGCTGCGACATGTGCAGCCGGGCAGCCGCCTCGGTCACCGAGCCGTGGTCGAGAACGGCGACGAAACACTCCAGTCCACGCAGCGTTGGCATTCGCGAATCCTATCGGATCCAGTTGAGACATTCATCGCGCGACGGGACTATTCGGCCGCCGGACAGTGCTGAATGGAAGCAAGACGAGAAATCCCGAGGAAGGACGTCATGACAGTGCAATTGGACGGCAAGAAGTTGCTCATCGTCGGCGGAGGTTCCGGTATCGGCCGACAACTCGCGGCGGAAGCGGCGGAAGCGGGCGCGTCGGTCATCATCGCCGGGCGCCACATCACCGGCTCCGACTCCGACTCCGACACCGGCTCCAGCTCGGCGACGGGCGATCAGCACTCGATCACCTACGCCCAGGTCGATCTGGGTGACGAAGCGTCGATCGAGCGGCTGGCCAAGGAGGTCGGCGAGCTGGACTACGTGGTGTCCCTGGCCAACAACCCGGCGAACGGGCCGGTCGTCGAGCTGGACCGTGCCGCGCTGGTCGGCGCCTTCGACGCCAAAGTGTTCGGTCCGATCCTGCTGGTCAAACACCTCGCCCCGAAGCTGCACCAGGACGGCGCGATCCTGCTGTTCTCCGGCATCGTCGGCTGGCGACCGTCGGCCGGACGCGTGGCGACGGCGACCACGAACGGCGCCGTGAGCTTCCTGGCCCAGGCTCTGGCCGTCGAACTCGCTCCGATCCGGGTGAACGCTCTCTCACCGGGCATCGTCGACTCCGGCGCCTGGGACGCGATGGGTGAGAAGAAGGACGGCTTCTTCGCCACCACCGCTGCCAAGAACCCGACCGGCAGCATCGGTCAGCTCGGCGACATCACGTCCGCCGCCCTGCTGGCATTGACCAACCCCTTCCTGACCGGCACCACCCTCCACCTCGACGGCGGGGCGCGGCTGGCCTGAGGCAAGCCGACTCAGGTCGTGCGCTCCCGGAGGGCCTGGAAGAGGCCGGCCTCGGTGATCCCGAGGTGTTCGAGCATGATCCGGTTGCGCTCGGCCTGGGTGGAGCCCAGGGCGGCCATCTCCTGGTAGAGCGTGCCGACCTCGGTCGCGCCGTACTTCGTGAACAGGTAATCCACCGCGAGCCAGGACAGCGGATACGAGCTGGTCGAGTTCTTGAAGAACAGCGAGTCCGTGGGCAGGCTCTTCGCCTTGGCCAGGTACTTCGTCTCCACGTCCCGCCGGTACGTCGGCAGCGCCAGGTTGGACGCACCGTCCATCGGCAGGAACTCCACGTACGTCGCGGCTCCCTCGACGAGCCACCTCGGCGCGTTCACGCCGTACGGCGCGGTCGCGACATGGGTGAACTCGTGCGCCAGCGTGCGAGCGTCGACCTTGGCCCGGTTGCGCGGGTTCACCACGACGTACGAGTCGGCCCGCTCCCCCGTGCTGTTCACCTCGCCCGGCAACGTCCGGTACACCCAGGTCGCCATCGCCAGCGCGTCCTCGGCGTTCTTCGGCAGGGTGTAGTCGGCACCGCGGACGACCTTGTCGTCGAGGGCGATCACCACGCCCGAGCCGGTCCAGCCGCCGGGCCAGCGATTGCTGACCGCCTTCACCGCGCTGCTCGCCTTGGTCACCAGGCTGCTCGCCAGCTTCGTCTGGTCCCGCTCGACGACGACGAGGACCCGCGAAGCGCGTTTGACCAGGACGTCACCGACGTCCCACGGCTCCTGGTGGGAACCGCGTGGCAGCCGGCGGTCGAGATCGGTGTCGGAGACCAGCATCCAGCGGCCGTCGCCGCGCTCGGTGAAGGTGTAGCCGAGCATGGTCCGGACCGGGGCGAGGTCGATGCCCTTCATCTGGTAGTCCATCGCCACCGCCACGACGTACGTGGTCGGGCCGTGCTTGTCGGTCAGGGACTCGTCGAACTGCTCCGACAGCCGCTCGTAGCGCAGCGTCGAGAAGCCGAACTGCCGGAGGTTGCGGAACAACGCCTGTTGCCTGGCGAGGAGGGTCTTGTTGTCCGGATCGACGTCCGCGACGAACTGGGCCGGCTTGTTCAGGCGGACCGCTTCCGCCCGGCGACCGAGGACCTTGTCCACTCCTGCGGCTCTCGCGGTCAGGTCGAGCTCCGCGGTACCGGAGGCTCCGTCCGCGGCGGCGGGTGTCTCGGGTGGGCCGTCTGTGCCCGAGCGCTGGAGGTACAGACCACCGGCGACCGTCCCGGCGACCAGGACCAGCGAACCGAGCAGCGGCCCGACCCGGCGCCGCGGGGCTGCTGAGTGACGGCCCCGCACCGGTCCCGGCGCAGGCTCCATCAGCTCAGGCTCCGCCCTGCCTGCCGCTCGCGGTGTCTGGCTCATTACTGATCGCGTCCCCTTGGTGACTCGCGATCATCTCTATCACGTCTCGGGCAAGCTCCTGACCAGTCAGCCCGATCTCCTGCAGCACCGCGGGCCGCTTCGCGTGGTCGAGGAACCGCTGCGGGATGCCGAAATCGCGGACCGGGGTGGTGACCCCGGCGTCGCGGATCGCCTGGGCGATCGTCGCGCCGCAGCCGCCGACCCGCCCGTTGTCCTCGATCGTGACGACGAACCTGTGCGCCGCGGCCAGCTCGATCAGCTTCGGGTCGACCGGCTTCACCCAGCGCGGGTCGACCACGGTGACGCCGAACCCCTGGGCGCCGAGGCGCCTGGCCACGTCCATGCCGGTCGCGGCCATCGACCCGATCCCGATCACCAGGACGTCGTTGCCGCTCCGGCTCAGGATGTCGCAGCCGCCGACGCGGTCGATCGCCTCGATGTCGGGGAACACCTCGCCCTTCGCATAGCGGATCACCGTGGGGGCGTCGGCGACGTCGATCGCCTCGTTCAGCAGCTCAGACACCCGGGCACCGTCGCGAGGCGCGGCCAGTCTGAGCCCGGGGACGAGTTGCAGCAGGGACATGTCCCACATGCCGTTGTGGCTGGCGCCGTCGTCGCCGGTGACGCCGGCCCGGTCCAGTACGAACGTGACACCGCACTTGTGTAGCGCGACATCCATCAGCAGCTGGTCGAACGCGCGGTTCAGGAAGGTGGCGTAGAGCCCGACGACCGGGTGCATACCGCCCATCGCGAGACCCGCGGCACTGGTGACCGCGTGCTGCTCGGCGATGCCGACGTCGAAGATCCGGTCCGGGAACTCGGCCGCGAACGGGGCCAGCCCGGTCGGGTGCAGCATCGCCGCGGTGATCGCGACCACGTCCGGCCGGCGGTGGCCGATCTCGACGAGCTCCTCGGCGAACACGTCCGTCCAGCCGCGCGGCTTGTTGGCCGGGCGGACCTGGTGGAAGTTGTCCTCCTCGTCCTGCTCGGCAGCGGCGTACCCGAAGCCCTTCTGGGTCACCGCGTGCACGATCACCGGACCGCCGAACGCCTTCGCCTTGGCGAGCGCGTCCTCCATCGCCTGGCGATCGTGGCCGGCCACGGGACCGACGTACTTGAGGCCGAGATCCTCGAACATGCCCTGCGGGGCAAGCATGTCCTTCAGGCCCTTCTTCACCCCGTGCAGCACCTCGTACATCGGTGCGCCGACGTACGGAGTACGGCCGAGGTTCTTCTTGATCAGGTCCAGGACCCGCTCGTACCGCGGATTCGTGCGGAGGCTGGTCAGGTGGGTGGCGAGGCCGCCGACGGTCGGGCTGTAGGAGCGGCCGTTGTCGTTCACGATGATGACGAGCTTGAGGTCCTTGGCCGCGGCGATGTTGTTCAGCGCCTCCCAGGCCATCCCGCCGGTGAGGCCGCCGTCGCCGATCAGCGCCACCACGTGCCGGTCCTCGCCGCGCAGCCGGTACGCCTTGGCCAGGCCGTCGGCGTACGACAGGGAGGTCGAGGCGTGCGAGTTCTCCACGATGTCGTGCTCGGACTCGGCCTGGCTCGGGTAGCCGGACAGGCCGCCCTGCTGACGGAGCGTGTCGAACTTCGGCGCCCGGCCGGTGAGCAGCTTGTGCACGTAGGTCTGGTGGCCGGTGTCGAACACCAGCCGGTCGCGCGGCGAGTCGAACACCCGGTGCATGGCCAGGGTGATCTCCACCATGCCCAGGTTCGGGCCCAGATGACCGCCGGTCCGCGACACCGTCTCGACCAGCACGTCGCGGATCTCCGCGGCGAGTTCCTCGAGCTGATGATCGGTCAGGCCCTTCAGGTCCTCTGGTCCGCCGACCGAGTCCAGCACACGCATCGAGCTCCTCCGCAGGTTGTCCTCGAAGCAACGAGTCTATGCACCACGGGGTTCGAAGCCGAACGCGGCAAGGGGGCCCGGAGAAATCTCACACTCCGGGATGGGTTCGGGGCGCGCTTGCTCGCATGTGATTTGGACCTCACCTACAGTGAGCGGTATGGAGCCAGACCGGGGCGGTGGGGTGGGGCAAGTATGGACATGGTGAGGACGCTCTTCTGCAAGTACGACGGGCACCCGCACCGGCTGCTCGAATCCATCAACCTCGGCGAGGACGAGTACGGCCTGTGGACCGGCTCGCTCCCCGGCACCCGCGGCCAGCGCGCCGACGGCAGCTGGGTCACCATCGACCACACCCGGGTCCGGCTCTTCCCCCGCGGCCAGTGGTGGAGCGCCCTGTTCAACGACTCCCCGCACCCGACCGAGGTGTACTGCGACATCACCATGCCGGCCGAGTTCGGCGTCGACACCGTCACCACGGTCGACCTCGACCTGGACATCCGCCGGTACCGCGACGGCGCGGTCCGGGTGATGGACGAGGACGAGTTCGAGGCCCACCAACTCGCCTACGCCTACCCACCCCAGGTGATCGCCGCCGCCCGCGCCTCCTGCGCCTGGGTGGTCGACAACATCACCACCACAGAACCCTTCCTCAAGGTCTACGAAACCTACCTGTCCCAGGTCCGCGCCCTGACCCCGGCGGTCTAGCGGCCGAGGACCTTGTATTTTGCTTCGGCTGCGGACTTTTGGGGTTCCCACCAAGCGGTGTTGGACTTGTACCAGTCGATGGTGGCGGAGAGGCCGGCGTCGAAGTCGGCGTAGCGGGGTTGCCAGCCGAGTTCGGCGCGGATCTTGGTGGAGTTGTTCGAGTAGCGCAGGTCGTGGCCCGGGCGGTCGTTGACGTGCACGTAGGCGTCGGCCGGCTCGCCCATCAGGGTGAGGATCTTCTCGATGATCTGCTTGTTGCTGCGCTCGTCGCCGGAGCCGATCAGGTAGGTCTCGCCCAGCCGGCCGTCGGCGATGATCCGGTGCACCGCGTCGTTGTGGTCGTCGACGTGGGTCCACTCGCGGACGTTCTCGCCGGCGCCGTACAGCTTGGGCTTGTCACCGATCAGCACGTTGGTGATCTGCCGCGGGATCAGCTTCTCGACATGCTGGTACGGGCCGTAGTTGTTCGCGCAGTTCGACAGGGTGGCGGCCACGCCGTACGAACGGGCCCAGGCGCGGACCAGCATGTCCGAGCTCGCCTTGCTGGCGGAGTACGGGCTGGAGGGGTCGTACGCCGTGGTCTCGGTGAACTGGTCGACCGAGTCCAGCGGGAGGTCGCCGAACACCTCGTCGGTGGAGATGTGGTGCATCCGCTTGTCGTGCTTGCGGACCGCCTCGAGCAGGGTGAAGGTGCCGATGATGTTGCTCTTGATGAACGGCGACGGATCGTTCAGCGAGTTGTCCACATGCGACTCGGCGGCGAAGTGGACCAGCACGTCGGTGGCCGCGACCAGCTTGTCGACCAGTTCGGCGTCGCAGATGTCGCCGTGGACGAAGGTGACCTGGTCGGCCACCGGGGTCAGGTTGCTCTCACTGCCGGCGTACGTGAGCGCGTCGAGCACCGTGATCTCGGTGTCGGGGTCGCGCCGCACGGCGTCCTGCACGAAGTTCGAGCCGATGAACCCGGCTCCGCCGGTGATGAGCATCCGTTGCATCGGCACAGGATAGCGAGCACGCGGCCGACCCCCACCGCCCGGGCTGTGACCGGTGGCGCCGGTACGGTGACGGCATGCGCAACGTGCGGGTGGTCTATCGCAAGTACGACGGGAAACTCCACTGGCACCAGTGGATGCAGTACCTGGGTGAGGACCAGTACGGCGTCTGGCTCGGCGCACTGGCGAACTCCGTGTCGCAGCGTGGTTCGGAGCCGGAGGTGACGCATGCCTCGGCCTACGTCCAACTGTTCCCGCGGGACCGCTGGTTCACCGCGATCTTCAACGACGAGCCGCGCTCGACCGAGATCTACTGCGATATCACCACGCCGGTGGAGTTCGGCGAGGAGGAGATCCGGATGATCGATCTCGATCTGGACGTGATCAAGCGCCGGGACGGCACGGTCTTCGTCGACGACGAGGACGAGTTCGCCGACCACCAGGTCAAGTACGCCTATCCGGCCGAGGTGATCGCCGCCGCGCAGGCCTCCTGCGACTGGCTCGTCCCCGCCGTCGCCGCCGAGGAGCCCTTTCTCACCATCTACAAGACCTACCTGGACAAGATGCGCTGACCTCAGGGGACTCGGTGCACGGAGACCTTCAGGTGATCGAGTTTGAGGATGGTGGGCACGCGGCCGTTCTGACCGGCGAACATGTCGGCGACCGGCGAGACGGTCAGGAAGAGGGACTTGCCCGCTGGTACGTCGACCGCGATCCCCGGTAGGTCGATCGAGCGGCGGACGCCCTTGACGACCTTCTTCTCCCGGAGCGGCATCGTGTTGTTCTGAACGATCTTGGCGTCCAGGGGGGTGGTTCCGACGCTCAGTGCGAAGTAGGCGCCCGCGTCCGGGAGCAGGCTGCTGACCTTGGCGTCGAGCCGCGGTACTCCGGCAACGGTGATGGGCCCTTTCGCGAGTTCGATGTTGATCGGGAGACCGGCGTTCGCGCTGGTGACCACCTTGCCGACCTGGAACTGCTTGTTCGGCGCCAGACTGCGCTGGGTCAGGCACCGGCCGTCCGCGGTCGCGAGGTGGTAGCTGCCGAAGCCCGAGAGACCGCTGCTTTCGTTCTTCAACCGCAGCGCCATGAACCGCTGCTCCAGCGCGGCGAAGTTGGCGCTGCCGAGCGCGATCGAGCAGGGATCGCCAGGGGTCACGAATCCGGGCGGCACCACGCTGGGGAAGGTGTGACCGGCGTTGTAACCGACGAACAGCGAGCGCGCCCGGGAACGCGGGGTGAGCGCTCTCTCGAAGTTCTGCAGCCCCTGGTTCAGGTTGAAGAGGTTGTCCGGCAGGCCCTGGCCGAGCAGCACCGGGATGTCGAGTTTGCGGCCGTTCTTCACGTGCCAGGCCGGACCGTTCTTCGCGAAGAACGCGTCCAAGTCCCGACCGGCCTGACCCGTCGGCCAGGTGCCGGTGGTGAAAAGTGCCACGAATGCCCCGGAAACCGCCGGCGGCAGATGCGTTCCACCGACTGCGAACAAGCTCGCCAACCACATCGTCCGAGCCGCCTCCGCCGGGGCCAGGCTCTGCTTGAGATCCCACCAGGTGATCTCGGGCGCGAGTGCGTCGAAGCGTGTCCGGCCCTTGTCCCGCACCTCGGTGAAGGCGCCGGCGAACTGGTAGCCGCCGCCGTACGAACCACCGATCGCGCCGATCAGCGGATCACCAGGTCGTTGCTTGGTCACCCAGTCAAGACCGGCGACGAGGTCGACCAGCTTGACCACGTCGCGTCCTTCGAGATCCGGGTTCATCACGTGCGCCACACCGGTGCTCTCGCCGAAACTGCGCTGGTCGAAGCTCAGTACTCCGTAGCCGTCGTCGAGCCAGGACTTGAACGCGGCCGGGTCCTTCGTGCGGCTGCCACCCCAGCCGTGACTGTGGAAAATCAGCGGCACGGTTTTGTCAGCGGAAGAACCTGCCGGCTGGAAAAGGGAATAGCAGATCCGCACCGGGACCGTAGTACCGGGCTCTGGAACGCTGGCCACGCAACCGTTCGTCGTGGTGACGTCGGCTGCGACGGCAGAGCCGCTTAAGGGCACCAGCGCCACCGACCCGAGCAAAGCAAGTGCGCACGTACTACGGATAACCGCGCGAAGGCGCATCTGTGACTCCCTGTGATCGACAGACCCCGATGCGCCACACGCTAGGCCAACCGCCGCGAGAGAACCAGATCGCGCTCTCTCGAAAACCCTCGGAGCTAAGCCGTGGGCGAACCTTTCCGCCGCACCGGCACACGCCTGCCAGACTGTGCGCGTGGAAATCGCGATCGAGATCGTCTGCCTCGTCGCCGTGGTCGCGACCGGGGCCGCACTGGCCCGGCGGCTCGGGATCTCGGCGCCCCTGCTCCTGGTCGTGATCGGGATCGCGGTGTCCTACCTGCCGTTCGTACCGCGGTTCGAACTCTCGCCCGAAGTGGTTCTGATCGGGTTCCTGCCGCCGCTGCTGTACTCGGCGGCCCTCAAGACCAGCTGGGTCGACTTCTCCAAGCACCGCCGGTCCATCGGGCTGCTGTCCGTCGGCCTGGTCGCGTTCACCACGGTCGGCGTCGGGCTGGTCGCCTACTGGCTGATCAACCTGGGCGCGGAGGCCGACGGGCAGTCACGCCTTCCGCTCTGGGCCGCCTTCGCGATCGGCGCGGTCGTCGCCCCGCCCGATGCCGTCGCCGCCACTGCGATCGCGAAGAAGGTCGGCCTCCCCCGCCGGATCGTCACCATCCTCGAAGGCGAGAGCCTGGTGAACGACGCGACGGCGCTCGTCTGTCTGCGCGCCGCGATCGCAGCAGCCGCGGCGACCCCCACTGTCCTGGACGTCGGGCTCGACTTCCTCCGCGCGGCCGGCGGCGGTGTCGCGGTCGGGATGATCGTCGCGATCGTTCTGGCCAAGGTCCGCAAGCGGTTCACCGATCCGGTCCTCGACACCACCCTCAGCCTGACCGCGCCGTTCATCGCCTACATCGCGGCGGAGAGCGAGCCCGTGCATGCTTCCGGGGTGCTGGCGGTGGTGGTGACCGGCCTGATCCTCGGACACAAGGCGCCGCTGATCCAGTCGGCCGCGTCCCGGATCTCCGAACGGACCAACTGGCGGACGTTCCAGTTCCTGCTCGAGAACACGGTCTTCCTGCTGATCGGGCTGCAGACCCGCTGGATCCTCGACGATCTGACCAACAGCCCGCTCTCGACCATGACGATTGCCGTGGCCACGATCGGCGTCTTCCTCGCAGTCGTCCTGCTCCGGCCGATCTGGGTGTTCCCGACCACCTACCTGTCCCGCATGATCCTCGGCCGTTCCCGCCCCGGCCCGGTGACCGCGCAGAGCCTGGTGGTGGTCTCGTGGGCCGGTATGCGCGGCGTGGTCACGCTGGCGGCCGTTTTCGCGCTCCCCGAGGACACGCCGCATCGCGAGGTGCTCGTCTTCATAGCGCTCGCGGTGACCGCGGGCACCCTCCTGCTGCAGGGTTCCACGCTGCCTTGGCTGGTACGCCGGATGCGGCTGCCCGGCCCGGATCCCGCGGAGGACGCACTGCAGGAGGCCGCAGTACTGCAGGCTGCTCACAAGGCCGCCGAGGAGAAACTCGAGGCACTCCTCACCCCGGAGGTGCCAGAAGAGGTGATCGCGATGCTCCGGCAGCGTGGGGAGGCTCGGGCGCTGGCTGCCTGGGAGCGACTCGGGCGACCGGAATCGGAGTACGAGACCCCGAGCGAGGCCTATCGCCGGCTGCGGATGGCCATGTTGGAAGCCGAGCGCGCCCACATCCTGGAGGTCCGGGACGAGGGGCAGGTCGCCGACGAAGTCCTGCAGCGGGCCCAGGTCGTCCTTGATATCGAGGAGTCCATCCTGGATCGCGCGGAGTCCGACGACGTCGGCGGGCAGTCGGAGGACCTTCGGCTCCCACCGCATCCCGGCGGCGAGTGCGAACACCTGGCGGCGGCGCCGCTGGTCCGGACGCCCAACACACCCGACGGGTGTGAAGAATGCCTGGAGACGGGCAGCACCTGGGTGCACCTGCGGCTCTGTCTGGGGTGCGGTCATGTGGGGTGCTGCGACTCGTCCCCCAACCGGCATGCCAGCAAGCACTACGACGCCACCTCGCACCCCGTGATGCGCAGCTTCGAACCGGGTGAGAACTGGCGCTGGTGCTTCGTGGACGAGAAACTCGGCTGATGGCGGACTGTCTGTTCTGCTCGATCATCGCCGGCTCGACCCCGGCCCAGATCGTCCTGGACACGCCCGAGGTGGTCGGGTTCCTGGACGTCCGGCCGGTGTTCAAGGGCCACACCCTGATCGTGCCTCGCGAGCACATCGCGACGCTGGTCGAACTGCCGGACGAGCTGATGCTCCCGTTCTTCGGAGCCGCCCGCTCGGTCGCGGCAGCAGTCCGTACGGCGTTCGCGGCGCAGGGGTCGTTCGTTGCCGTGAACAACGTTGTCTCACAGTCAGTGCCGCACCTGCACGTGCACGTGGTACCGCGGACCAAGGGCGACGGGTTGCGCGGGTTCTTCTGGCCGCGGACGAAGTACGCCGACGACGCCGAGGCGGCGAGCTACGCCGAGAAACTCAGGGAAGCGCTCTCTGAGTGAGCTCGGCGGGCTCGCCGCCGGGACGCTTTACGGCCGGGCGGTCTCCCAGGCGATGGTGTTGGCCGACGTCATGTCATCGGCGGTCGCCGTACGGGCTGCGGCCGGGAGAGACGGCGGGGTGTCACCGGTCTGCTGGAGGCCGGGGTTGCGGTCCTCGATGGTGAAGGACGCGCGGGTGAAGACCTCGGCGTCCTTGGTCTTGACCGCGCGGACCGTACGGAAGTCGGCGACCAGCGACTCGCGAGTGATGGTGGTGTTCACGTAGCCGCGCAGGTTGTTCTGGAACTTCAGGTGCGGGTTCCAGCGCAGCCACGGGTGGGACCCGGAGGCCGAGTCAGCGCCGTCGCCGCCGGTGCTGATCGACGAGCAGACCAGCTCCGAGCCGACCGTGCGGGAGGTCGGGTCGTCGTAGTTCAGTTTCAGGTCCGAGGCCCAGTGCGCGTGCACGTCGCCGGTCAGGACGACAGGGTTGCGGACCCGGGCGTCCACCCAGCCGCGGGTGATCCGGTCCCGGGAGGCGACGTACCCGTCCCAGGAGTCCATCGAGGTCAGTTTGACCGGGCCCTCGGTGTTGTCGCGCTGGGCGAAGAAGACCTGCTGGCCGAGGATGTCCCAGCGCGCCTCCGACCGCCGGAACCCGTCGATCAGCCACTTCTCCTGCCGGGTGCCGGTGATGGACCGCTTCGGGTCGACCGCTGCCGGGCAGTCCTTGTACCCGTCATTGCAGCCCTGGTCGTCGCGGTACTGCCGGGTGTCGAGCATGTGGAACGTCGCCAGCTCGCCCCACTTCACCCGGCGGTAGAGCTGCATGTCGATGCCACGCGGTTTCGACGAGGCCCGCAGCGGCATGTTCTCGTAGTACGCCTGGAAGGCCGCGGCGCGGCGCTCCAGGAAACCTTCCTCCGGCTTCTCCGGCGTCTCGTCGGCCCAGTTGTTGTCGAGCTCGTGGTCGTCCCACACGACCAGCCAGGGCGCGACCGCGTGCGCCGCCTGCAGGTCCAGATCACTCTTGTACTGCGCATGCCGCTGCCGGTACGACGCGAGGTCCGTGGTCTCCGGGCCATCATGATCGCGGATGTTCCCGCCGGGCGCGACGTAGGTGTTCTTGGTGTACTCGTACTGGTAGTCCCCCAGGTGCAATACCAGGTCGGGGCGGTCCTCAGCCAACCGCCGGTACGCCGTGAACCAGCCGTGCTCGAACTGCGAGCAAGAGACGAACGACATCGCCAGCTCCCGCGGGGTGGTCCCGCGGGCCGGGGCAGTGAGCGCTCTCCCCGTTCCGGAGACGTGGCCTTCGGAGCGGAAGCGGTACCAGTACTCGCGGCTCGGCGAGAGGCCGTCGATCGTGACGTGCACCGAGTGAGCGTGTTCGGGACGGGCGACGGCAACCCCGGAACGCACGATGCGATGGAACCGCTCGTCGGTGGCGACCTGCCACTGGACGGCGTACGCGCGGTTCGGCACGCCACCCAAGCCGTCGTCGGCGAGCGGGTCGACGGCAAGGCGGGTCCAGAGCACGAACCCGTCCGGCCAGGGGTCGCCGCTCGCGACGCCGAGGGTGAACGGATCCTGCCGGACCGGCGTCGCGGCGGCAGTGGTCGCAGTGGTGAGAGCAGAGGCGGACAGGCCGGCCACCGCCGCAGTGGAAGCCAGGCCGGCTTTCAGGACGGATCTACGGGAGGTCTCCATGCCTTGACCGTCTCCACCCGGGGCAAGCAGCGCCCAACATCCAGATGGACAACAAGTGACACCACGCGACACCCGCGTTCTTAAGGCTTTCTGAAGCACGCCGGTGAAGATGGGCCTACAGTGCTAAACGAGGGAACAACCTTCCGCCGCTTCAACCACCGCGCTCCGGCGGTCCCCCACAGGTCGCCGGAGCTGCGGGTTCAACCGCGGGCGAGGATCTCGATCATGAACGCCTTCACGGTGGCGATGCTCGCCTTGCTCTTCGCACCGCTTACCTCGACGCCGGTCAGCAGACCGCCCTGTACGACTGCTGCATTCCAGATCGGCACGCCGCTGACGGACGCGCCGATAGCGAACGCTTGATCTCCGACCCCGTCGAGCACCTTGCGCCCCTTCGCCTTCTTGGCCGTGGCGATCGCGGTGATCTTCTTCGAGAACTCCGTATAGCGGTTGCCGTCGGCTCGCGTGATCGTGACGATGCCGCCGCCGGGCACCTTGGCGTTCACCGCTTTCGTCGTCTTCCAGGTGCAGACCGAGTACGCACCTTGCTTGCTCACCACGACCTTGCCCACCGCGAGTCCGAGGACGTCGCTGATCTCGGCGGTGCTGAACAGCTCGCACAATGCCGACCCGGTGACCCGCACCGGGGCCAGCGCCGGATCCTCGGTCGTCGGCACGTCCGTCGGCGACGAAGTCCTCGGCCCTGACGTCTTGGTGGGTCCGGCGCTCGTCGGCCCGTACGTACGGGTCTCCTCAGCCGCGCACCCCGTCAGGATCAGCGCCAGACCCAGCACGGCCGACGAAACCAGCGAGCCGCGGGATCGGCGTGATCCAGTAGTGATTTCCAACATTTCCCCCCGGAAACGGGCCCGGCCTCCGTCGGCCTGAGCGAGCATCAGCGTCCCAGCCCCGTGTTACGCCCGATCGCCCGTTCCGTGAACAGCTCAGCACAACCACCACTCAGCGAGGGTTCGCGGCCTCCCGCTCACGGACCGCTACCGGCAGGACGACACGTCGCGCGGGTCTGGCGTACGGACGGCCGCTGCTCATTCGCTGGACCAGCAGCTCCACCGCCTGTCGTGCCATCTCCTCCGACGGCAGGATGCCCTCGACGGCGGCGAGCCGGAGCAGATCGTAGGGCCCGCTGTCATCCATGCAGGCCAGGTCGATGTCCTCGGGCACCCGCAGCCCGAGCACCGACAGATCCTTGGCGGCCGCCGCCAGCACGTAGCCGTTGGCGCACAGCAGAACGCTCGGCGGCTCGGCCGAGCCGAGGAGACCCTTCAGCGCGGCAAGCCGTTCCTCCTCCGGCAACGACTCGTACGGACCGAGCACCGCGAGAGCCGGCCGGATCGGCAGTTGGTGGTCCCGCAGGGCCTGAACGTGGCCGGCCTGCCGCTCGACCACGCTGGTGCACTCGGTTTCTCCCCAGAGCGTGGCGATTCGCTCGTGCCCCTGCGCGATCAGGCGCTCGGTGAGCTGGCGGCCGAGGTCTTGGTTGTCCGCAACCACCGCGTCGGTCGGGACGTCCGGTCGGTAGCGGTCGAGCATCACCAGCGGCACCCGTCGCTGGCAGGCCTCGGCGATCACGTCGGCGTGCGCGCGTCCCTGCACGGGATAGAGGACGATGCCGTCGACGCCTTGCTCGTAGGCGCGCCGCAAGGCGTCTTCCTCGCGTGCGGTCGACTCGCCGGAGTTGAAGAGGAGGAGCTGGTAGCCCTGCTCGGCGCAGCTCGCCTCGACGGTGACCAGGATGTGCGCAAGGTGGGCGCCTCGCAGGCCATGCAGGCCGTTCACGATGCAAGCGACCGTCGCATGGTCGCGGGTGCCGGCGTTCCGGCGCCGGGCGGCCGGCTCGGCCACGAATGTCCCCTGGCCGCGCCGCCGAACCAGCACGCCGTCGGCCACGAGATCGTTGAGTGCCCGTACTGCGGTGATCGTGCTGACCGCGAACCGCTCACAGACCTCGCGCTGGGTCACGAACGGAACCGCGGGATCGAAAAGCCCCTCGTCGATCTCCGCAAGCAGGGCCTGCTTGATCTGCTGATAGAGCGGCGCCCTCTCGCTCACAGATCCTCCGATCGGTCGGTTGCCCAGAGCTTGACATGCTATGCCCGCTTAGTATGTTAAACCCGTCAGCCCGCCCCCCACTGGCAGTGAGGCCCATGAATCCCCATGCAGTGAAAACCGACGCCCCCCTTTCACTTCGCAGAAGCCCACGACCGTTGTACCTGTTGCTCACCATCGCCGTGATTGCCGCGTGTGTCCTGGTGGTGGTTCCCAGGACAGAATCTCGCGCCGCGGTCACGGCCGGTGCCACGACACCCTTCGTCACCGTCGAAGCCGAAACCGGAACGCTCGGCGGCGCCGCCCGCAAACGCTCCGTCAGCCCCGGCACGACGCCTCCGACCGTCGCCACCCTGGAGTTGGAGGCGTCCGGCTACGGGCTGGTCGAGTTGAAGAACACCGGCGATTCGGTGACGCTACCGAACAACACAGGCAAACCCGCCAACACGCTCGTGGTCCGTGCCTCGATTCCGGACGCACCGGCAGGCGGCGGCATCACCGCGTCGCTGAACCTGTACGTCAATGCAGCCTTCCGCCAGGCGATCACCTTGAGCTCGGCGCAGGCCTGGAACTACCGCAACGCGACCACGAATCCGGACGACCCGAACGCCGGCGGAATGCCCTACCGCTTCTACAACGAGTTCCCCCTCCGGGTCACGGGTGCTCCCATCGCCCCGGGCAGCACCCTCAAGCTCCAGAAGGACGCCGCGAACACGGCAGCGGTGTACGACGTCGATTCCGTCGACCTGGAGAACGTCGGGCCCGCGCTGGCCCAACCCGCCAACTCGCTGTCCGTCGTCACGTACGGCGCGGACCCGAACTTCAGCAAGGATTCGACCGCCGCCATCCAGAACACCGTGAATGCGGCGAAGTCGCAGGGCAAGTCGGTGTGGATTCCGCCGGGCAAGTACCTGACGAACAGCCTGTCCTCCAGCCTGTTGAACTTCACCGGCGCGACGGTGAAGGGCGCGGGGATGTGGTACTCGACCATCTACCGCAAGGTTCCCCTCCCGGCGACGTGGCGCTCCCAGATCCTGGTGGGCTCGGGAACCACGGTGACCGACCTTCAGATCGACTCGAATGCCATCTGGCGGGGCATCGGCGGGGCTGGTGGTTCCGATTATGGAGTCAACGCCAGCGGCGCGGGTGGCTGGTTGGTCGACCGGATCTGGACCCGCCACATCGACGCGAACTGGCTGTCCGGCACCAACGGGATCGCCCAGAACAGCCGGACCGCGGACAGCTACGGCGACGGCTTCAACGCCAACAACGGCAACACCGCGAACCCGGACAAGCTCGGCCACAACATCACCATCCGGAACAACTTCGCCCGCGGTACCGGCGACGACTCCTTCGCGACGTACTCCGACGCGGGCGCGAGCGGCACCAACGGCCAGATGATCGGTACGAAGATCCTCAACAACACCGCGGTCGCTCCCTGGTGGGCGAACGGCATCCGCATCGCCGGCGGGCGGAACGTCGAGGTGAAGAACAACCTCGTCAACAGCGTGTCCTCGAACAATGCGATGGACATCTCGGTGTTCGGGGACACAGGTCACCCGCTGGAGTCCTCGACGGTCAGCGGCAACGTGCTGATCGGCGGTGGTGGCTGGAACAGCGTCCGGTACGGCGTCCACATCGGCTCGCCGTCACCCACTTCGCTGTTCCCAACCGCCTTCACCAACGTCACGATGTCCGACAACGTCATCCGCGGCTCCCTGCGGGCGGGCCTGTTCGTCGATCTGACCCGCAACAACGTGACTCTGACGAACAACGTGATCGACCGTCCGGCCCAGCAGGGCATCTTGATCAGGTCGGGAGTCACCGGCACCGGCAACTTCACCCGCAACACCGTGCAGAACCTGCTCGCAGGCAAGATTCCCTATCAGAACGACTCGGCGAGCACCTTCAAGACCACGCTGACCTGCAACTCCTGGCAACCGGCCTGTTAAGCAATCAGGTCAGCTCGCGGTCGAGCCTGCGCTCCAGCCTCTCCAGCGCACGCTCGACCGCGGCGCGAACGGCGGCATCCGGATCGTCCCTGAGCTCCTCGATCGCCGCCACATGCTCGTACTCCCCCGCCGCACCGACAGCCCGTACGGCGACCACTCGGACGCGAGGGAGTTCGTAGTCGAGCATCGGCAGCAACGCGTCCACCAATTGCCCGAGCTCACGTTGAGCCGTGATCCGGGCAACGTGTTCCCGCACCCGCCAATGCGAATCGTCCGCTGCCACGAGCAGCGCATCGACCACGTCGTCTCGCCAGACGTAGAGGAACGCCCTGGCCGCCCACACCCGAACCCAGTAGTGATTGACCGGATCGTCGTACTTCCACCCACCCATGTCCGGAGCGATCCAGCGGACTCTCACCGCCTCCGGTCCGAAAGCCTCCTGGCCGGAGATCCGACCGGTCATCAACGCGATGCACAGGTCGATCACCTCGTCCTCGCCGTGCTCCGCACAGGCGGCACTGATCACTTCACGCGGATGCCTCTCGTCGGCCATGCCCGAAGTAAAGCACCGACAACTACGGGTGAAGTACGGGCAGCGCGGTGACAGTGGCGATTCCTAACCTCGGTGCGAAGCCGCGTGTCGAGCGGCCAGTGTGTTGAGGGGAACCAGATGAGGCAAGCAGTACGCGTCACCGCAGTACTCGCCGCTGGAGGGATGGCCGTCGTGGCCCTGACCACCAGCAGCAACGCCCAGTCAGTGAACGATCAGAGCGTCCAGGCGGCCAACCTGAGTGCGGCCCGCCACGCTGCGGCGGCCGCCGACGACGATCACAGCGACACCGTCTACGTCACCAGCAAGGCCAAGGACGGCACGGTCAGCGTGACGATCTACGACCCGGCCAAGGGAGTGACACCGGATCAGCTCCGGGACAAGCTCCGCCGCAGCGGGGTCACCGGAGTACTCGACAAGGGACAGGAGCCGCCCACCACACAGCCCAACCAGAAGCAGGGCCTGCTGGTCGCCTGTCTCAGCTTCGGCACCGCCCACCAGTGGTGCGACCGCCGCTGGAACTACGGCGGCTTCCGTGACCCGCAGGTCTACTTCCTCGACCACACATCGTCGGCCTGGCCGGTCAATGCTGCGGTGAACGTCTGGAACGAAGCAGTCGGCATCGACTCCTATTACCGCTGGTACACCGCGGGCTGCCCAAGCGGCAGGCACTGTGTCAACGTCTACAACGGACGCTATGGCATCAACGACTGGTACGGCCAGACCACTTGGGCACCTGGCACCCAGGGCCCGGTCACCGTCCGGCTGAACGACAGCTACTCGCTGACGGCCAACGAGCACCGCACCGTCACCTGCCACGAACTCGGCCACGCGCTGTCCCTTCACCACAACACTGCCAGCGGGAGCTGTCTGAAATCGGGTACCTACATCTCGCTACGCCCGAACATCTACGACTACGAGCTCCTGAAGCGGATCTACCCGCTGTCCGGCACCTGAGCACGTAGCAAACTGACAAGCCGGGGCGGCACCTACTACGGGTGTCGCCCCGGCCCTGCCTAGAGGACCGAGCGCAGGATGACCGCCACAGACGACAGCGCGGCCAGCAGCAGGACGGCCTGACGAAGCCGAGGCCCTCGGAGCCGCTTCTGCAGCGGAACTGCGAGTCCGAAGCCGACCGCCAACGCCGGGACCCACGTAGCGCCGTACAGCAACTGGTGGCCGGTCAACTGGCCACCAATCGCCAGCGCTGCGAGCGAAACGATCGAGCCGATCAGGAAGAACGCAGCCAGTGTGGCCCGCAAGCGGGAGCCCTGCTCGTGCTGTAAAACCACCGCGGCCGGCGGCCCACCGATCGACGCGGCAGTCGCCGAGACACCGGCGACCGCACCCGCGATCACCAGGTTCCGCCGGGTGGCCCGGACCTCCAACCGCCAGGCGGTCAGGCAGACAGCAGCCAGCACGACCACACCGACGACAGCCCCGATCGCCCGGGCCGACAGCCAGCCGAGCACCAGCACACCGAGCGGAGTGGTGACCACCCTTGCGCCGGTGAGCCAGCTGGCCTGGTTCCACGCGACGTGACGCCACTCGTGCGCCAGCGTCATTGCCGGCATCACCATGCCGAGCACGAGCATCCCGCCCGGCATCAAGGACGGATCGAGCAGCGCGACCACGGGAGCCGCTACCAGCGACAGTCCGAGCCCGAGCGTCCCCTGCACGAGTGCCGCGATGACAATAGAAAGACCGCCTAACAGCAGGATGTGTAACTCCACGCTGTAGGCGGCCTCTCTGTAGGTCAGTTGGCGATCAGCGAGCGCAACACGTACTGCAGGATGCCGCCGTTGCGGTAGTAGTCCGCCTCGCCGGGAGTGTCGATCCGGACCACCGCGTCGAACTCCTTGACCGAACCGTCCGTGCCGGTGACCTTCACGTGCACCGTGCGGGGAACGTCGCCGTCGTTCAGCGCCGTGACTCCGGTGATGTCGAAGGTCTCCTCGCCCGTCAGGCCCAGGGACTCCGCGTTCTCGCCCTCGGGGTACTGCAGCGGCAGCACGCCCATGCCGATCAGGTTCGACCGGTGGATCCGCTCGAACGACTCGGTGATGACCGCCTTCGCCCCAAGGAGCGCAGTACCCTTCGCTGCCCAGTCACGGGAAGAGCCGGAGCCGTACTCCTTGCCGGCCAGGATCACCAGCGGCGTACCGGCTTCGGCGTACGACTCGGCGGCCTCGTAGATGCTCGTGACCGGCGCGTCGTCCTTGGTGAAGTCGCGGGTGAAGCCGCCCTCGGTGCCCGGTGCGATCTGGTTGCGCAGCCGGATGTTGGCGAACGTGCCCCGGATCATCACCTCATGGTTGCCGCGGCGCGAGCCGTACGAGTTGAAGTCCTTGCGGTCCACGCCGTGCTCGGCCAGGTACTTGCCGGCCGGGCCGTCGGCCTTGATCGAACCGGCCGGGGAGATGTGGTCCGTGGTGACCGAGTCGCCGAGCTTCGCGAGCACCCGGGCGCCGGCGATGTCGGTGACCGGCGACGGCTCCTTGGCCATCCCGTCGAAGTACGGAGGCTTGCGCACGTACGTCGAGTCGGCATCCCAGGCGAAGGTCTTGCCCTCGGGCGTCGGCAGCGACGTCCAGCGCTCGTCACCGGCGAACACGTCGGCGTAGTCCTTGGTGAACATCTCCTTGCTGATCGAGGAGGCGATCACCTTCTCCACCTCGTCCGCAGCCGGCCAGATGTCCTTCAGGAACACGTCGTTGCCAGCAGTGTCCTTGCCCAGGGCATCGGTCTCGAAGTCGAAGTCCATCGTCCCGGCCAGCGCGTAGGCGATCACCAGCGGCGGCGAGGCGAGGTAGTTCATCTTCACGTCCGGGTTGATCCGGCCCTCGAAGTTGCGGTTGCCGGACAGCACCGAGACGACGGCCAGGTCGGCCTCCTGGACCCCGGCCGAGACCTCCTCGGGCAGCGGGCCCGAGTTGCCGATGCAGGTGGTGCAGCCGTAGCCGACCAGCTGGAAGCCCAGCTTGTCCAGGTACGGCGTGACGCCGGCCTTCTCGTAGTAGTCCGTGACGACCTTCGAGCCCGGCGCCAGCGACGTCTTCACCCACGGCTTGCTCGACAGACCCTTGTCGACCGCGTTCTTCGCGAGCAGCGCGGCCGCCATCATCACGGACGGGTTCGAGGTGTTGGTGCAGGAGGTGATGCTGGCGATCACCACGTGGCCGTGGTCGAGCTCGGTCTCGGCGCCGTTCAGGGTGATCTTGGTCTTCTTGGACGGACGGCCCGCGCCACCGTGCGGCACGTGCGGCTCGTCGTTCACGTTGCCGTGGCCGTTCGGCGCGTCGCTGGCCGGGAAGCTACCGGTCTCCGACGGGTCGACCTCGAGCTCCTCGGTCGCGTAGTCGTCCAGCGCGCCGCGGAAGGCCTCCTTGGCCTCGGACAGCGAGACCCGGTCCTGCGGCCGCTTCGGGCCGGCGATCGACGGGACGACGGTGGACAGATCCAGCTCGAGGTACTCCGAGAAGCGGGGCTCGACCGACACGTCGTGCCACAGGCCCTGCTCCTTGGCGTAGGCCTCGACCAGGGCGACATCGGCGTCCGAGCGACCGGTCAGCCGCAGGTAGTCCAGGGTGATGTCGTCGATCGGGAAGATCGCGCAAGTCGAACCGAACTCCGGGCTCATGTTGCCGATGGTGGCGCGGTTCGCCAGCGGCACCGCCCCGACGCCCTCGCCGTAGAACTCGACGAACTTCCCGACCACGCCGTGCTTGCGCAGTTGCTGGGTGATGGTCAGCACCACGTCGGTCGCGGTGGCGCCGGCGGGGACCGAGCCGGTCAGCTTGAAGCCGACGACCTTGGGGATCAGCATCGAGACGGGCTGACCGAGCATGGCCGCCTCGGCCTCGATACCGCCGACGCCCCAGCCCAGGACGCCGAGGCCGTTCACCATCGTGGTGTGACTGTCCGTGCCGACACAGGTGTCGGGGTACGCCACGCCGTCACGAACCATCACGGTCCGGGCCAGGTGCTCGATGTTCACCTGGTGCACGATGCCCGTGCCCGGCGGCACCACCCTGAAGTCGTCGAACGCGGTCTGGCCCCAGCGGAGGAACTGGTACCGCTCGCCGTTGCGCTGGTACTCGAACTCGACGTTGCGCTCGAACGCGTCCGCGCGGCCGAAGACGTCGGTGATGACCGAGTGGTCGATCACCAGCTCGGCCGGCGCCAGCGGGTTGATCTTGGCCGGGTCACCGCCCAGCTCGGCGACTGCCTCGCGCATGGTGGCGAGGTCGACCACACACGGCACGCCGGTGAAGTCCTGCATGATCACCCGGGCCGGGGTGAACTGGATCTCGGTGTCGGGCACCGCGTTCGCATCCCAGTTGCCCAGCTTGGTGATGTGCTCGGCGGTGATGTTCGCGCCGTCCTCGGTGCGCAGCAGGTTCTCGAGCAGCACCTTGAGGGAGTACGGGAGCGTCTCGGCTCCTTCGATACCCGCCAACCTGAAGATCTCGTACGACTGTCCGCTGACCTCGAGTGCACCCTTGGCACCGAAGCTGTCGACGCTGGCCATCAACCTGCTCCTCTATCCGGTCCTGTATCCGCTGAAGCACATCCTGCCGAGCATCCCACCCGGCCGCGAGGTCAGGATGCCCTAACCTCGCTCACCAAACTCTCTCGACATCAAGATACACGACATCGAGCCACTTCCGGCACCCCGAACAGGGCCGCTGCAGGGAGCGGGTCAGGAAACCTGCGGCAGGATCTCGGACGCGATCAGGTCCAGGTGGTCCAGGTCCGACAGGTCCATCACCTGCAGATAGGACCGGTCCGTGCCGAGCTCCGCCAACTGCCCGAGCCGGTCGACCACCTGGGCCGGAGTACCGACCAGCGGGTTGTCCGCCATCTGATCGACATCCCGCCCGATCGCCGCCGCCCGCCTCCGCACCTCGGCGTCGTCCTTGCCCACGACAACGGTGTTCGCCACTGAGAGCGCCAGCGTCCCCGGGTCCCGGCCGGCCACCCGGCACGCCTCCCGCACCCGCTCGAACAGCACGCCGGTCTCCTCGATCGACTTGAACCCGGCGTTGAATTCACTCGCGTACTGCGCGGCGAGGGCGGGCGTCCGC
The DNA here is from genome assembly GCF_035687465.1 of Kribbella sp. Taxonomy (NCBI): domain Bacteria; kingdom Bacillati; phylum Actinomycetota; class Actinomycetes; order Propionibacteriales; family Kribbellaceae; genus Kribbella; species Kribbella sp. The sequence goes on along the minus strand of NZ_DASRXP010000449.1, from coordinate 1,053 downwards.
TTCTTGCCCGCGCCGCCGACGATGATCGGCGGGTGCGGCTGCTGCACCGGCTTCGGCAGCGCCGGCGAATCCTTCAGCTGGTAGTGCTCGCCCGCGAAGTTGTACTTCTCCCCCACCGGCGTGTCCCACAGCCCGGTGATCAGCTCGAGCTGCTCACTCAGCAGCTCGAACCGCCCGACCGTGTCCGGAAAGTCCAGCCCGTACGCCGCGTGCTCGGCCTCGTACCACCCCGCGCCCAGCCCGAGTTCGGCGCGACCGCCACTCATCTGGTCCACCTGGGCCACGCTGATCGCCAGTACGCCCGGGTTCCGGAACGTCGCCGAACTGACGAGCGTGCCGAGCTTGATCCGGCTGGTCTCCCGCGCCAGGCCGGCCAGCGTGATCCAGGAGTCCGTCGGCCCGGGCAGCCCGTCGGAGTCGCCCATCACCAGATAGTGGTCGGAACGGAAGAACGCGTCGAAGCCGCACTCCTCCGTTTTGCGCGCGACCGCGAGCAGATCGTCGTAGGAAGCACCTTGCTGGGGTTCGGTGAAGATCCTGAGAAGCATGCTGACAACGTTATCCCGTGCCGCCGGACACCAACCCAGCGATCTCGCAGGACGTACCGCTTCCCTCGACGGTCCCGCTATCTCGCAGTGATGTAGAGCTTCTCCAGGTACGACGGCTGCCAGTCGGGCCCGCGCCGGTAGAGCCGCCGGACCAGCCCCTGGACGTCGAGCCGCGGCGCGATCGGGTTGTCCCACCAGTCCGGCACCTGGTCGTACCACCGATCGATCCGCAAGGTCCGCCCCGCCGCATCGATCCGCGCGAACAACCAACCGCCCTGCACGTCCTCGGCCTCCGCCAGCCACAGCTCACCGAGCAACTCACTCAACAACTCAGCCCCGTACTGCGGGTCGTCGACCTCCGGCGGTTCCAGATCGAACCGGTACGACGGCGCGGCCGGATCAAGCACCTGCACCTGGATCGTGAACCCGGACGGCACAATCCTCGTCCGAGCCCGGCACCACTCCCGCAGAGCCCCCAAGGCGGCCGTCTCCCGAGGCCGAGGCC
>NZ_DASRXP010000448.1:0-26286 GCF_035687465.1 Kribbella sp. | reverse complement strand
GGTCGCCGTCGAGCACGGCGCCAAGGCCGGGCAGCTGGTCGACTTCGCGACCGAGATCGACGAGGTCTGGCTGGAAGGGGTCGATTCGGTCGGCGTCACCAGCGGCGCGAGCGTGCCGGAGATCCTGGTCCGCGACGTGCTCGCCTGGCTGGCGGAGCGCGGGTACGGCGAGGTGCAGGAGGTCACCACCGCGGAGGAGAGCCTGGTGTTCTCTCTCCCCCGCGAGCTCCGCACCGACCTGAAAGCCGCCGGCATGGCGACCACAGGCACGTCAGACCACGCCTAGAACTCCTACGGCGACGGCGAGGTCGGGGTGGTGGAGGGGCCGGCCGGGGCCTTGATGACCAGCTTCTCGGTCTTCTTGATGACCTGCTCACCGTCGGCCGTGCAGTACGTGATGATGTAGGTGAAGTTGTAGGTGCCGGGCTTCTCGTAGGTATGTGTTTCGGTGGTGCCCGAGGCGCTGCCCGTGGCGCGATCTTCTGCGCCCTCGCAGGTCAGGCCGCTGCCGTTCTTGCCGGTGGCCGGCTCGTAGTTGCCGTCGCCGAAGTCGTAGTCCCAGTTGAAAGCCAGGTCCGAGAACTTGTAGTCGGCGATCGCCAGCGACTTGCCGTTGAACCTGCTGACCGGGGCCAGGAGCGAGCCTGACCACCGCCACTTCACGGTCGCGGTCAACCCCTTTACCGTCGGGTCCACGCTCAGAGTCAGCTCGACCGGCTCTGCGGCGGGTGGCGGGGTGCTGCTGGGGGATGACGGTTTGCTCGGCGGCGGGCTGTCAGGCGTGTCGCTCGACACCGGCGGCTTGGTCACCGTGGATTTCGAGCTGGGTAATGTCTGGCTCGGGGTGACGGTCGGTGGGCCGGTCACGATCGTTTGCGGGTTGCCAGGCGTGTTGGTGATGGGCGGGGCCGAGTTGGTTCCGGCAAAGGTGCCCGTGGCAACGGCCACCACGGCGACCACGGCTGCGGCGGTCCCTACAGCCACACCGGCTGCTCGCCGCCGGCGCGTAGTACGAATGCGGGCCAAGACGTTCTCACTCGGTACGCCGCTCGGTGGCGGCGGATCGCTCACGAGTCGGCGGAGCTGGTCCTTCAGGTCGTCGGTCATCGGTCAGCCCTCCTTTCCGGCGGAGGCGGCCAGGGTGTCGGTATCGGACAGCAGGTGGTGTTCGCGGAGCTTGGCCAGGCCGCGGGAGACGCTGCTCTTCACTGTGCTGGTGGAGCAGCCCATGATCTGGGCGATCTCGGCGTCGGGGAGATCCTCGAAGTACCGGAGCACCAGCGCGGCCCTCGTCCGGCGCGGCAGCGTCGCCAGCGCACGCAGCAGCCGGTCCCGGTCCTCGACCACCCCGTACTGCGAGGGTGCGGCCGCCTCCGGGAGGAACTCCGTCGGGGTCTCGCCCCTCCATTTGCGGCGCCACCACTGGGTGCTGGTGTTCACCATCACGGTGCGGGTGTAGCTCTCCAGCGCATTGCTGCTGCGCAGGGCCTTGCGATGGAACCACACCTTGCTGAGCGAGGTCTGGACCAGATCCTCGGCCAGATGCCACTCACCGGTCAGCAGATAGCCGAACCGTTGGAGAGCGGTGAACCGCCCGTCCACGAAGCTCGCGAACTCCTGCTCAACTCCTGGATCCATCCTCTTGTCCTCGCCCCCTGGGTGACAGTGCTCAGGAGTGTGATGACACAGGAGGTCAGAAAGGTTGAGTGGAGATCAACCGGATGCCAGGTCGTAATGTTCCTGGGCGGCCGTGATGGCCGGCATGTGCTCCTCGGCCCAGTTCTTGACCGCCGCGATCGGCTCGATCAGGGACCGGCCCATCGGGGTGAGGGCGTAGACGACCCGGGGTGGCACCTCGGCGAACACCTCGCGGGTGACCAGGCCGTCGCGCTCCAGCCGGCGCAGGGTCTGGGTCAGCACCTTGGGTGCCACCTTGCCGATGCCGTTGCGGAGCTCGGTGAAGCGCAGCGGCCGGTCGTCCAGCAGCAGGAGCGCCAGCACCGTCCACTTGTCGCCGATCCGGTCCAGGATCAGGCGGGTCGGGCAGTCGGGGTCGAAAAGATTGCCCCGCTCCCAGACCAGCTCCCCATTAGTAACCACAAGGTACTTATAGCACGTTGAAGTAGCCAGTAACCAGTGGTTACCGTTGAATGTATCGACCGACAAGGAGAGAACATGAAGATCGCGATCTATGGGGCGAGCGGGATGGTCGGCAGCCGGGTGGCGGCCGAGGCGGTCAGCCGGGGCCACGAGGTGATCGGGGTCACCCGATCCGGTGGCGACCAGCCGGCCGGCGTACGGGCGGTGCGGGGGAGTGCAGGAGACCTGGCGTCCGTGAAGGAGATCGCGGCCGAGGCGGACGTGCTGGTGTCGGCGATCGGGCCGAGCCGGACCGGCGGGGATCACCAGGACTACCTGGATGCGATCGACACTCTGGTCGCGGCGGCTGACGGAACCCGAGTGATCGTGGTCGGTGGCGCCGGCAGTTTGGTTGTCGACGGCAAGCGGGTGGTCGACGTATCGGAGTTCCCGGCGATGTACAAGGCCGAGTCGCTGACTGCCGCCCAGGCGCTGGAGATCCTGCGCGCGACCGATGAGAACGTCGACTGGACGATGCTGTCGCCGGCGCAGGTGATCGCGCCGGGGGAGCGGACCGGCACCTTCCGGCTCGGGCTCGACGAGCCGGTCGGGCACGAGATCTCGGCCGAGGACTTCGCGGTCGCGCTGGTGGACGAGATCGAGAAGCCGGCCCATCGCCGGCAGCGCTTCACCCTGGGCTACTGAGGTCTGCTGAGTCTTACTGGCTGAGGCTCTTGCCGAGATAGCCGCGCGCGATCATCGTCACCCACTGGTAGACGGCGTCCTCGGCAGGCGCGAGCGGCCCGGGCTGGAAATGCGGCGACTCGGCGCCCCGTTGGACCGACTCGCAGGCGGCCCAGTCCTCGCGATTGGTGACGTCCCAGAACTCGACCGCGTACGACGGGTCGTCCACCGCGGCCGGCAGGTACCACGAGCACTCGATCGCGGTGAGTCCCGGCGCTCGCGGCTCCAGCCGATGCGTCATCACGTAGTCCGGATGCAACGAGATCAGCAGGTTCGGGAACAGGCCGAGGTAGTTCACGGTCCGCGGATCGACACCGGGCAAGGGGATTCCGCCGGAGCGGCCGTCGAGCGACATGGTCTCGACGCCCGGCCTGAGGTCCATCAGGCCGCCGACCCACGCACCGGGCAGGTTCCAATTGTCGCCCGAGGTCGGCGGGGAGACCTTGCACAGTTCGGGATGGATCAGCGGGCAGTGGTAGCACTCGTGGTAGTTCTCCACGATCGTCTTCCAGTTCGACGCCACGTCGTAGCTGTGCCGCGCTTTGAGTGCGAGCAACTCGGGCCGGTACGGCGCGACCAGGTCCGCCATCCCGCCGACGTGCTCGCTGAACGGTGCCGCGGTACCGAGCGCGTTCACGAAGAACCAGCCGTGCCACACCTCGGTCGGCAGTTCGACCAACCCGTACGGCGTGGGGTCGAAGGAATCGCCCATCCGGGGAGCCGCCTTGACCGCACCATCGAGCTCGTACGACCAGCCGTGGTACGGGCAGACGACCGCCCTGTGGTTGCTCGAGGCCCCTTCTTGGAGGAGTTCGTGACCGCGATGCCGGCAGGTGTTGGCGAACGCCCGAGGACGATCGCCGAAGGTCAGCAGCACCCGCACGTCACCGACGACGGTCGCGCGATACGCAGTACCGGCGGCTAGTTCTTCGGCGCGGCCGAGGCAGGTCCAGTGGGCGGCGAAGAAGTGGCGCCGTTCCCAGGCGAGCACATCCGGATCCGTGTAGGCCTCGCGCGGGAGCATCACGGACTCGCCGTGCGGACGCAGTGATGCGGCGAGGGCTCGAGGGTCGACCGGTGCGTTCACCCGCCCACTATCGGTGGTGATTCACGTAGAAGTCGAGCACATAGGTCCAGCCGGAGTCGTATTCCGTGCGGGCCTCGGCTCCGTCGGGACGGCGTTCCCAGCCGGTGTGGGTGAGCTCGACCTCGGTGTCGTCGCCGACCGGCCGGAACGTCACAGTGACGTGCCCGGCCTGCTTCGGATCGGTGCCCGGATGCCAGGTGAAACTGACCGTCTTCGGCGGATCCCAGTCCGACACGGTGCCCCAGTAGCCGACCGGCCCGTCCGCGTCGTACTCGACGATCCGCCCGCCGACGGCTCCCTCGACTCGGACGTCGGTGGCCTTGTCCCCGCCGACCGAGTGCGTCCTGAGCGGCCACCAAGCCGCCATCTCGGCGGTGAACACCTCGAACGCCCGCTCCGGCGTCGTCGGCACCACCACGGTCTTCACCAGCGGTTCGAGTCCTTGCTGCACAGTCATCCCCCTGCCTCCAACTCTTCGGTACGCCGTCCGCCGGCCGCGGGTGGTTCCTCGGTACCGCGGGTCTCGGTACGGATGTGGTCGGCGAAGGCGTCGAGTGCCTCGCCCCAGAACTCGTCGAGCCGGCTCCGCAGTTCGTCCAGCCCGGTGCGATCCACCCGGTAGATGTTCCGGGTGCCTTGTGGTTCGTGATCCACCAAGCCCGCGCGGCCGAGCACCTTCAAGTGCTGGGAGATCGCCGGGCGGCTGACAGGTACGCGCTCGGCCAGGCCGCTGACTGAACTCGGGCCGCTCCGCCGCAAGGTGTCCAGGATCGCCCGCCGCGTCGGATCGCCCAGCGCGTCCAGCACCGGGCCTACCGCCGTCAAGCTTCCGTAAGTCCCCACGAACGGTAAGCTGCCACTAACCAATACCCCGCGTCAAGGCCAACGGGACCTCGGACAGGAATGGGGACCTCGGACAGGATTCGGGGACCTCGGACAGGAAATAGCCTGTCCGAGGTCCCCGTGGGGTGTCCGAGGTCCCGTCAACTCACCTCAGCTGAAGGGGTCGAGGGTGATGGAGGCCTGGGCAGGGTTGCCGTCGTGGACCAGGGACTCGTGCGCGCCGACGTCGTCGAAGGCGAATCCGTAGGCCTTGCCGTCCACCATCTGCGCGTGGATCTTGCGGGAGTAGTGGTTCGTCACCGTGTCCAGGTAGAAGTTGGCGTTGTTGGCGTCGGGCTGGTTCGGGTTGGTCAGCAGCGTCGACCGGTTGTAGCCGGCGCACAGGGTCCGGGAGATCGGGCCGCGGACCAGGTCGTTCGGAGCGTCGAGCAGTCCGGCGCAGCCGAAGATGCTGGTCGAGTTCGGCTTCTGGAAGGACGTCACCACCGCGCCCGAGCTGTTGGTGAAGTTCATGACGTTGCCGGACACGCGACCGAAGTACTTGGTGTTCGGCTCGTTGCTGAACGGCGTCACGGTCAGCGTCTCCGAGCTGTACTTCGACCAGACCCGGTTCACGTAGTCGTCCATCACGTTGGCCGGAAGCAGACCGGTCTCGACGCCGTACGTGGGGGCCAGCGCGCGCAGTACGGTGCCGTCCGGGGCTGTCTGGATCAGGTTGGCCCAGCCGCCGGGCTGACCGCGGAGTGCGTTGAAGAAGTTGTTGTAGCCGCCTGGCTTGAGTTTGCCGGTGGTCTTGGTACTGCCGTTCGCGAGTTGCACGCCGACGGAGTACGGGGCGGAGAACATGTCGACCTGGGTGCTGTTGATCCACAGGCCGGAGTCGTTCAGCGTGTACTCGGTCCAGTTGAACAGGATGTTCCGGTTGGGGTCGCTCGGGTTCTGGACCGCGGGTTGCACCAGGCCGCCGGTGGTCAGCTTGAACACCAGTTTCTGGCCGTACGAGAAGTAGACGCGGCCGGAGAACTTCGGCATCTGGATGGTGATCGAGCCTCCGTTGCCGGGACCGGCGATCGACGCGTCCGGAGCGGGCGTCGGCGGGTTGCCGCCGGGCGGCCAGGCGTGGAAGGTGCCGCCTGCGTCGGCCCAGCCCTGCTGCCCGGTCGCGAGGTTGGTGCCGAGGTTGTAGATGTAGACCGGATCGCCGCGGCCGGAGCTGTTGGTGATCTTCAGTGGGATGGTCGGGGGCACTGCCTCGGCTGGAATCGCCACCGTGGCGATGAGTCCTGCTGCGATGGTTGCCGCGGCGGCGAGAGCCGCCACCAGTTTGCGGTTGATGCGCACAAATCCTCCTCAGGTCTGTCCCATGCGAGAGAAGGTGGAGCACCGGCCGGTCGCGAAGGCGGCTGCATTACCAGGTCGCAACAGCTCCACAACCGAACAAGCCCAGGACCTCAGCGGCCTGAGTCAGTGGCCCGCCGGCGCACGGCAGACCATGGATCACCGATGCTCACGGCTCATCCGGTGAGGGACGGTAGGCCACCGGATGGGGGTGAGAGCGCTCTCATCGTGGTAGCGGCCGCAGGAGTTGTCAATGCCGGAACACTGGCGGATTCCCGACGCCTGACATGCCAACCAGCCGACAGCCGTCTCCGGGTCAGCCGGTCTGGGTGTCGATGCCAGGCAGGGCTGGCGGGTCGTCGCGGGAGGTGCGGTCGACCGGGGGCGTCGGGATCCAGCGGTGGGTCGGGTCGGGCGTTGGGTCGTCGAGGGCCAGGAGTTCGGGTGCGGTGAGCGGGCGGACCGAGGCCTCGATCGCTTCCATCGCTTCGAGTTCGGCTTCCGTGACGTGCAGGTCGCGGAGCTTGCGGGCGGTGGTGAAGACGCGGCTCTCGAACGACCCGACCGTGCGGTTGTAAGCATCCACCGCCGAGGTGAGGGATCGTCCGACCCGGCCCAGGTGTTCACCCATCGTGCTGAGGCGTTCGTAGAGTTCGCGGCCGAGCTCGAAGACCTGCTGGGCGGACTCGGTCAGCGCCGACTGGTTCCACGCGTAGGCGGCCGCGCGCAGGGTGGCGATCAAGGTGGTCGGGGTCGCGAGGATGACCCGGCGCTCGGCCGCGTACTCGAGCAGCGAAGGTTCCACGTCGAGCGCGGCGGACAGGAAGGATTCGCCGGGCACGAACAGGATGACGAACTCGGGCGTCGACGGGAGCCGCGACCAGTACGCCTTCGCCGACAACTGGTCGACGTGCGTTCGTAGGTGCCGCGCGTGGGCCCGGAGGCGCTCTTCGGTGAAATCGGCGTCGTCGGACTCGGCTGCCTCCAGGAAGGCAGCGAGCGGGACCTTCGAGTCGACCACCAGATTCTTGCCCTCGGCAAGTCTGACCACCATGTCGGGACGGAGCACGCCGTCGTCCGTCACCGTTGTGGTCTGCTCGGTGAAGTCGCAGTGCGCGACCATGCCGGCCAACTCGACCGTCCGGCGCAGATGCAGCTCACCCCATCGACCGCGGACCTGCGGTTTGCGCAGGGCTGTCGACAAGGAGGCGGTCTCGCGCCGAAGGGCCTCGCCACTCATCCGGACCTCGTTCACCTGCTGGTGAAGTTGGCTCTGCCACGCGGCCCGGCCCTTCTCCAGTTGGTTCAGCTGGGCATGCAGCCGGTCCAGCGACTCCTTCACCACGGCCTGCCCCGACATCTGCTGCCCGACCGAGTGCCGCTCCTGCGTCAACTCGACCACCCGGTCCTCGGCCGCATCACGCTCGGCCGTGATCCTGGCCAACTGCGCCCCGTCGCGACCACGCGCCCAGAGCACCCCGAAGGCCGAGCCGAGCAACAGCCCGACCACGAGAAACACCAGCAGCAGCAACACCGTCGTACCGGTCATGTCACAGACAGTGGCAGACCCCGCCGACAATTTCGCGCAGCGGCCGTGTGAGCCGGGTGATGCACTACCTTGCAGCAGCATCTCCGTCTGAAGGCAGGGCAATGTTCAAAGTACTCGCAGCGATCGGCGGCTTGGTGATGCTGGTCGGTGTCGCGCTCGGACTCGTCCCGGTCAGCACACTCGTCGTTTCCTGCGGCTCTCCGTTCCGGGAAGCAGACCCTGTCTCGACAGGGGAGAAGTTCTTCAAGGAGCTCAGGGCGGACTGCGTCGATCGGCGGGACAGCCGGCAGGACATCACCGTCGTGATGCTGATCGTGGGCGGTGCGGTGTTGCTCGGCGGTGCGATGGGAATGATCGCCGGCCGCGACCGGGCCGCTGCGCCAGAAGATGCTGCCGCGGTGGGCGACTGATCCCTCAGCAGTCCATGGCGGGGAAAGTGAAGCCCTGGGCCTTGAGGATCGGGAGGACCTTGTCGAGTGCGGCGACTGTCTGGCTGCGGTCGCCGCCGCCGTCGTGCAGCAGGATGATGTTGCGGCGGTGTGCGTGGTGGAGGATGTTGTTGGCGATTGCCTGGACGCCGGGCCGCTTCCAGTCGCGCGGATCCACGTCCCAGAGGACCTGCGTCATCCCCGCTGCCTTGATGTCGGCGCGCACCTTCGGGTTCGACGCCCCGTACGGCGGCCGGAAGCATTTCGACTCGGGTCCGTCGAAGATCTCGTGGTGCCGCGCCGCCGCGGACAGGGCGGTCAGCTGCGGATGCGTGATCGAGTGACTGCCGATCGTGTTGCCCTCGGCAATGATCTGCTCGCGGAGACCGGGGTGTTCGGCCTGCATCTTGCCGAGCTCGAAGAAGGTCGCATGTGCGCCGTGCTTGCGCAGGATCTGCAGGATCCGCGGCGTCCAGACCGGGTCGGGACCGTCGTCGAAGCTGAAGAAGAGCACCTTCTTGTTGCCTGCGGCAAGTGCTGCGGTCGGGTCGGCGACCGGACTACCAACCGTCTTCGTGGGTGTCGAGGTTGGTGGTGTAGAGGGCGCAACCGTCGGTGTGATGTGCGACATGGTGGTCGGACTCGGCGGGTTGGAATGGCCTAGCGCGACAGCGATCAACGTCCCGACAACGATCGCGACGGCAACGCCGGTCGCGAAAACGGCAGCAAGCTTTCGGGACATGATGCTCCCTTGCGGATCAGGCGGATGGTCCCCGGTCGCTCCCCCTCAGGAGCCTCACAGTGGGAAGACGCCTCGAATCCTGACCTGGTTGGCATCGCCGTGTTGCGAGGAGATCTCAGTCGACTTCGCAAGGCCGCGAGCGGCCGACCACCATCCGTGACTGATCTCGAGGCACTTGCTCTCCATGTGGTCACGGTTGTGGTTATCGCTTGCTCCGGGTGGGTGGTCGCGGATAGATCATCGAGGCAGGTGATGGGAGGTGGCGGCGATGGACCGCAAGGTGGTCTTCGAAACGGAGCGGCTGGTCGTGCGCGACTGGGCCGAGGCCGACGGCGACCGGGTGTTCGACATCTACGGCCGCTGGGAGGTGTCGCGCTGGCTCGGCGCCGACCCCCAGGTGATGTCCGACCGCGACTCCGCGTCCCGGCTGATCGAGCGCTGGAACGAGCGCAACAAGGATCCCCTGTACGGCGTCTGGGCCGTCGAGGAGAAATCCACGGCGACCGTGGCCGGCACGGTGCTGCTGGTACCGCTGCCCGAGCCGACCAGCGAGCCGGGCAACGGCGAGATCGAGGTCGGCTGGCATTTCCACCCGGATGCATGGGGCCGCGGCCTGGCGACGGAATCGGCTCGCGGTGCGATCGGGCACGGCTTCCGGTCGGGGCTGAACGCGATCTATGCGGTGGTCCGGCCGGACAACAGCGCGTCGCTCGGCGTCTGCCGCCGGCTCGGGATGCGCCCGCTGGGCCGGACGAAGCGCTGGTACAACGCCGAACTCGAGTCCTTCGTGATCTGACCTCCCTGTACTGCGAACCACGGCCGGCGCGGGCGGTTCGTAGTACCGGAGCTGCAGGATTGGGGTCAGGTGGGTCCGGGCGCGTAACCTTGTCGCCCGTGGCACTCTCCATCGGAATCGTCGGGCTCCCCAACGCGGGCAAGTCCACCCTCTTCAACGCGCTGACCAAGAACAACGTGCTCGCGGCGAACTACCCGTTCGCGACGATCGAGCCCAATGTCGGTGTGGTCGGCGTACCGGACGCGCGGCTGGGCAAGCTGGCCGAGATCTTCAGCTCGGCCAAGATCCTGCCGGCGACCGTGCAGTTCGTCGACATCGCCGGCATCGTCCGCGGCGCGTCGGAGGGTGAGGGCCTGGGCAACAAGTTCCTCAGCCACATCCGCGAGTCGGACGCGATCTGCCAGGTCACCCGGGTGTTCCGCGACGACGACGTCACCCATGTGGACGGCAAGGTCTCGCCGGCCGACGACATCTCCACGATCCAGACCGAGCTGATCCTGGCCGACCTGCAGACCGTCGAGAAGGCGATCCCGCGGCTGGAGAAGGAAGCCCGCCTGAAGAAGGAGGGCGGCGCAGTACTGGAGGCGGTGCGCGAGGCGCAGAAGCACCTCGAGGCCGGTACTCCGATCATCGCGACCTCGGTGGACCGCGACGCGATCCGCGAGCTGATGCTGATGACGGCCAAGCCGTACCTGTTCGTCTTCAACTGCGACGCGGATGAATTGTCCGACGAGCCGCTGAAGCAGCAGATGCGGGACCTGGTCGCGCCGGCCGAGGCGATTTTCCTGGATGCGAAGTTCGAGGCCGAACTGGTCGAGCTCGGCGACGAGGACGAGGCCCGCGAGATGCTCGCCGAGATGGGCGTCGACGAACCAGGCCTCGACGTACTGGCCCGGGTTGGCTTCGAGACCCTCGGCCTGCAGACCTACCTGACCGCCGGTCCGAAGGAATCCCGCGCCTGGACGATCAAGCGCGGCGCCACGGCCCCCGAGGCAGCCGGCGTGATCCACACCGACTTCCAGCGCGGCTTCATCAAAGCCGAGATCGTCTCCTTCGACGACCTGGTAGAAGCCGGCTCCATGGCCGCCGCCAAAGCAGCCGGCAAGGTCCGCATAGAAGGCAAGGACTACATCATGACCGACGGCGACGTAGTCGAGTTCCGCTTCAACGTCTGAGCACCACAAGCTCCCATGCCAGCTCCGGCCAGTCGAGCGAGTCGAGCCATGCAGCGAGCACACAGTGCAATCGGTTGTGACTTGACACAGATTGTTTCCTAAAGGGCCCTGTTTCCCGGTGGGAGAAACAGGCTTGGCGAGGAAACGCTGCAGGCTCTGACCAGGCGACTGCGCGAGCTTCTACTGTCCGCAGGTGCGGATGGGGTGATCGAGCGACTTGACGGGGTGCAATGTCGCACGTAGTGTCATCTGTGACATCTACAGCAGATGTGACATCTGTAGGAGCCGTGATGACAATCAAGACGCGCGAAACCATCGGCACGCTGGAAGCCACTGAGATCCCCCGTGGTCAGCTTGAAGCACTCGCGCAGTTCGCCAGCAGCCTCGACGAGTCTGAACTGCGCGACCTTCTGCTCAGTTTGACGAGTCGAGTTCTGGATGGTGCGGACCTCGCCGTCGTCGAGGAAACCACCGAGTACACCCCCGCCGAGGTCGCTGCGAGACTCGGTATGAGTCGTACTCACCTGTACAAGCTCCTTGATAATGGCGAGATCCCGTCCTATCGAGTTGGCCGCGATCGGCGTATCAGTTTTAAGGACGTTGTCGCCTTTGAGGCTCAGCGTCAACGCGACCGTCGAGAACTTGCCGAGCGCTTCGCTAACCCGACGAGCACTGATCGCGGCGCAATCGAAGAGTTGCTCAACGATCTGTGACGCCGTCTGGGAGTTTGGGTTTGGCCGGGTCCTGAGGAACATTGCATGATGTCGCAATGCACAATCGCAGGGCTCGGCCGACGCTTCGGGTACTGACGGACGATCTGCAGTCAGGCTGGGCGGACCCTTGGCCGCTGCGGGCCATTGCGGAAGGGCGCATCGAAGCCCTGCATCCAGTCAGTGAACTCCCTCATGCCGTTGTGGGAAAGGCGGCCGAGTGTTTCGGTGCGGACGAGGCCGATGACAATTTCGTCGGAGTCATCAACTGCGCGCGGTCGGCATCCTTCCTTGAGATCAAGATTGGTCAGTGGCGTGGAGCCGTCTGGCGGGATCATGAAACGGGCGTCAACTGGCTGGTCGCTGCCGGCCTGGCCAAAGGGGATCATCTGGATCGCGATGATTTCTACGAAGTGCTCAAGCGTGCCTTCGATGCAAACGACGAGGCGAAATACTTTCCGTCGGAGCAAGATGTCAAAAACTCCTGAGGGTTGAGACCGTCTCCCGGCTGAATATGCAGTGGCGCCTCGAGATTCAGCGACTGACGGCGGACGCGCTCGACTTAGCCAAAGACCACAAGAGCGCTCGATTTCAGGTACGCCATCCGGCGGCGCAACCGCGGCATGTCGTCGGAACTTGGACGGTCGAGATCAGCGTGAGTAATGAGCCAGGCCTCGACGCGGAGGACTGTTTTGTCAGCGCACACATCGAGCCGAACTTCATCGGAACGAACCTGGCCTGGCAGATGCGCCGGGCCGTCCTCAATGCCTTATGCCCCTTTGATCAGGCCTGGGACCGCTACAAAGAGACGTACAGCAACATCAGTGAGCCCGGCTGGTGGTCCGAGCGCGCGGCGGCCGTTCGACAGTACGTCGAGCGCGGCGAACTGGTGGAGTGGAGGCCGGGCCAGGCCAAGCACTACTGCCACCGCAAGGACCTCGCCAGCAGCACGATCAACGGCGCTGCGGTGAGGGGGATGTGCGGAGTCTTCTTTGTGCCTACCCAAGATCACGACAAACTGCCGATGTGTCCCGAATGCGCTGATGCGCACGACCAGTTGCCCGGATGATGGCTCTCCAGCGAGTCTCGTCGGTCAGTCGACGGTTTCGCCGTGCTGTCGGCGGACTATCTCGCTGATCCGGGTTGGTGCGAAGGGGACGTGCAGCCGGGGGAGTCCTTGAGGAGGGGGCAGGGGTGGGCGCCTTTAGGCGTGCATGCGGCGTAGGGAGTCCATGGCGCTGGCGACGACTTGTTGGTCGGTGAGGTGGGCGTGGTCGTGGGCGGGGCGGCCGGCGTTGAAGCCGAGGAGGACGGGCTCGCCGAAGGCACGGTGTCCGTTGACCCACAACGACCAGCGGCCGGGGTCGGTGGGGTCGGACCATTCGATGGCGTCGGCGTTCTTGTCCCAGAAGACGGACGGGAACTGGAGCCAGAGCTTGTCGAGGAGTCCGGATCCGAGGGCCTCGATGGCCTCGCGATTCGGGGCGGGCAGCGCGGGTTCGAAGGTGATCTTCTGGGCTCTGAGGACACCGATCGGAACGGTCGCGACGCACCGGTCCGCACGCAGGTTTTCGCCGTTCGCGAGGGTAACTGTCACGCCGTCGGCGGTGCGGGCGATGCGAGTGACGACGGCGCCCGTCCGTACGGGGATGCTGCCGCGGACGTGGGCGAGGAGGCGGTCGAAGCCGTCGGGCAGAAGGAAGTCGCTGCCCTCGCCGGCGACATCTTCCTCCTCGGCGGCGATGGCGAGGTGCTCGGGTTCGGCGCCGTACTCCTGGACCAGGACGGAGTTGACCGCAGAACGGAGCGCTGGTGACATCTTGCTTGGCAGGAGAGCGGAGTACGGGGTGGTGTCGGGGTCTTCGACGTCCTCGGCCTTCGACAGATAGGTCTCGAGTTCGGCCAGCGCGTCCTCGTCACGGCCCACAACGCTGTCGTAGTCGAACGGGTAGGAGCGTCCGCCGGTTTCGCGGAGGAGGGTGGTGATGGGGTTTCCCTTGTGCCCGTGGATCCAGGAGGCGCCCAGCTCGGCCGGGATGCCGTCGAGGCGCTCGGTCCAGGTCCGGCCGCCGATGCGGTCGCGGCCCTCCAGGACGGTGACGCACAGGCTGGCGTTGGTCAGGTCGCGTGCGCAGCCGAGGCCGGAGAACCCGGAGCCGACCACGATCACATGTTCGCCGGGGCGGGCCGCCTTGATGATCTCGGCGGCTGCTCTCCGGCCGCTGAGTAGCGCTCCGGCCTGCGTGGCCGGCGCTTCCTGGGAGGTTGCCTCGCCGGCGAAGTACAGGCGCCCGGCGGGGGCGGCGAGCTGCTGGCGTACGGATGTACCGAGCAGGCTGGGGGCGAGGAAGGAGTAGGAGCCGAGCGCGAACGGGTCGTTCGACCAAGAGGTGCGCAGGAACGCGACGGGTTCAGGCAGAGCGCTCGGCTGGGGCATCGTCCGGCTGCTTCCGGCGGCGGTCAAGAGCCAGCGCCTGGTCATGCCGGTCATGCCCTGCTCTCCTTGGGTGATGGCTCGGGCCGGGGGTCGGTTGTCGTCGCGGCCGGCGGCCGGGGGCGTGCGCCGTCGAGGAGCAGTTCGGTCAGGCAGGCCGGGGCCTGGCGGTCGCCCATGGCGCCCTCACCGACGAGTTCCCAGGCGCACTCGGCCAGGGAGCACAGGGTGGAGGCGAGCCAGGTCGCGGGCATGTCCGTGCGGAACAGCCCCTCGCCCTGACCGCGGACCACGAAGGCAGTGATCCGTTCCACGACCGTGTCCGCGGCATCACTCAGCTCGGCCACGCCGAGCACGTCCGCCTCCACGTAGACCACGGACCACAGCTGTGCGAGCACGTCGTAGTTCCGCACCAGCACGGCCAGAGCCTCATCGACCGGTGCGTCGTCGAGGCGGGCCTCGTCGAGGACCTCCTCGCAGTGGGCGAGAATCCTGCGACCTATCGCGTCGATCATCCCCTCGCGGGTCGAGAACAGGCGCGTCAGCGTCGCCCGCGACACCCCCACCCGCGCGGCGATGTCTCCCATCGACGCCCCCCGGTCCTGCGCGACCACCCGGATCGCCCGCTCCAACACCCCATCCATATCCGTACGCACCAGCACGCCACCTCCCTCAAATGACGCAAGTATTCCTCATTTGACGCAAAAATGCATCATTCCATCCATGAGGCTGTCTACGTTCGAAGACATTGACTCCGTGACGTAGTTGACGCCGCACGGTTCGGCGCTTCCTCACTGCTTGGCCCAGTCCAGGGCGAAGATGTGGTCATGCTGGAGATTGAGCCTGGCGCGCAGGTCGTCGAGTCAAGGTGTGACCATTGCGAGCAACCGATGACGCGAGTGACGGCGTTCGTCAACAAGGCTGGTGATGCGTACGCCGTCTACTACGCATCGTGCTATCACCACGACGGCCATGAAGCCTGGATTGATGCAGTTTTCTCGCCGACCTGGGGCGAGGGCGCGGACGACCATTTCACCTTCGGGTGCCGTGTCGGGCCAGTCGAAGGGCAGACTGAGCCGGCAGCTTCACTCGTCCCGGCAGCACAGGCTTGGGGAGAGTCCGCGGTCTTCGGGCGCAAGCTGTCACGAGATGAGGCGCTGTCTCATCCGATGTTGGGCGAGTTCTGGGAACTGGTCGACCATGTGCTCACTCGTGACACCGTGGTCTCGGCGCACGTCTACGGCCAGGGCGCGAGATTCGCCGGGACTTCTGAGAACCCGAGGTCTCAGGGATCGGCATGATGTCTGAGCTTCGGTTCGGCTTCGAGCTGACGCCTCTAGGGGAGGTTGGTGCTTGGGGTCGGGAGAGGCCGAACCTGCATTGGTTCGGTCTGACTGACGGCTGGTACTGGATCGAGGTCGATGAGGTCCGGCTGCTGCGGTTCTCGGCTGATTACGAGATCCCGTATGTCGACTACTACGTCGCTCGGCTCTGGGAAGACCTGCTCCAGTTACTTCCTGTCGTGCTCGAGGAGGTGCCGGCAGATCTGGTCGGGTTTCTTCGGTCCGATCACCATGGGTGGAATGAGATCGAGTCGGAGGCCGCTGACGCTGCGATGGACTGGTGGTCGGGCAGGTACATGTACCTCGGGTACCTCCGTGAACCGCCGACGTTGTGCTGCTGGCGGACTGGCGACCAGGTGACGATCGACTGGCAGGCACCGAGCAACTTCGCCGAGCCCCGGGTCCTGCAGGTGACGGTTGGTGTCGAGGAGTTCGTGGCTGCGGTCGAGGAGTTCGATCGGTCGTTGCTGGCCGCGATGGAAGCCCGGATCGCCGAGGTCGAGGCGTCTCCTCCTGTCGGTGTGGGACTGGATCTGGCTCAGCTACGGTCCGAGCACCGTGACCGCTCGAACTGGTTGGCGCACGCACGCGCGCGCCTCCGCAGTACGGATTGGTCAGCAGTACGAGCGGGCGCTGCGCGACTGTTGCCTTGAGGCGTTCAACAGGTCAGGCCAGCGCCTGATCGTGTTGTCGGCGGACTATCTCGTTGATCCAGGTTGGTGCGAAGGGGGAGGTGCAGCCGGGGGAGGTTGGGTAGTCCTTGAGGACCTCTAGGCGTTCGCCGATGGCGAGTGCGCGGGCGCGGTGCTCGGGGTTATCGATTCCGATCTGGGCCAGGCAGTGGTTCATCGCCCATTGCAGACGGTCCGGGGCGTCTTTCATCTCCGACTCGATGACGTCGAGCAGTCCTGCGAGGTCGAGGCCCTCGGGCTTCTTCGTTACGCGTTCGGTGGTTAGGGCCCAACCGGCACTGGCGACCGCTGGATCCGGGTCGGCGAACCAGGCTTGGCGTAGCTCTTCGGCGTGCGGGTTCTTCTTCACCACGTAGTTCACGAGCCAGTCGTGCACCTTGGGGACGCGCGCCTCGCGCAGCATGACGTCCAACTCGTCGCGCTCGAACGCCTTCGGGCGGCAGATCAGAAGCGCCAGCAGTCTGGCCGCGGTGTCGTTTGTCGCCCAGAGGTCGCGCGCGAGCTCCTGCTGCGTCTTCAGGCGCTTTGCGACCGCGCGCAGCTTGCCGAGATTCACGCCGTGGTCGTCACCATGCTTCTCGTTCACCTCGCGTGCCTTCGGGTCCTCGAGTTCGGCCAACTCGGCCATCACCTCGACCACCATCGTCTCGGCCACCTCAACCTCCTGTCCGTTCCGTGCGAGGTCAGCCTACGAGGCAGGTAGGCCTCCTGCGCTAGTCCGCGGCGAGGTACGCGGCGCACCGCCGGGACCGTTGGGTGACGAGGTCTGTCAGGCGGGACGGCAAAGTGCTTTCGAGGTCTCGTACTGCGGGGTCCGAGGCGGCCGTCGAGAATGCGTCCGGGGCAGTGGAGATCACGCGGGCGGCGCGGGCGCGGACCTCCTCCTCCGGCAGTTGCAGGTCTGTCGCGAGGCGTGCCCACGGGCTGCTGCTGGGATTGATCCGGTATCCGCTGCCGAACTTCATTGCCAGGCGCATCTTCTGTTCGGGGATGTCGTAGGGCAACGCGGAGGCCACGTCGTAGAACGGGGCGAGGCTGACTTGGTCCTTCAGCAGCAAGAGCGAGTAGTTCTTGGCATGAGCGTCGGTCCCGGCAATGGTCCAGTTCCACACAAGTGCATCCAGAAAAGCTCGAGTTGAGTCGAGGGCGGCAGCATGAGGCATCACTCGCCGGAACAGGGCGGCGATGTCGCTGGGACCTGGCCCGCCTTCGTTCTGGTACTTCCTCACGGGATGCACGCCAAGTGCCTGGCAGAGATCCTCCTGGTGGATGCGCAGTTGCCGTCCGTCGCGGAGTAGCCGGTCGTAACGCGCGACGACGATCGCGCTCTGGTCCTCGAAGCGCTCGACGCTGCTACGGACTGCGAACAATCCGGCAGCGCGCATGGCGGACAGGCACAGATGTTCGTTCAGGTCATGGTTGTCGAGACCTTCGATGGCGGGCTTCAAGATGTGGGACGTGGCGGTGTTCCCTTGCGGGTCGCCCCATCGATCTCCATCCCGGAGCAGGGCCGTCTTCGCCTGGGCTCCGGCCAGGCTGAAGCGGCCGGCGTGGTTCGCTCCGAGCCACGCGGTGTGGTCCTGCTTGAGATCGCGGAGACGCCGGGCGATCTCGGTCTCGGTGAGCCAGTCGACGTTGGTGAGCTCAGGGTCGTCCGTCGCGGGCAGGTGGTCCGGCGGGATCAGCCGAACGGCGCCTGGGCAGTCCTCACCCAAGGGGGTCGCGAGCAGAGAGAACGGGGAGCCGGCTGAGACGTGAAACTCTCGCGACCACCGGTTCAGTACGGCGTCGTTGTCCGGCAGCAGGCCCCAGAGCCACGGCGATATCTGGCTGTCGCTGTGCGAGAGGACCTGGGTCGGCATCGACACCGAGACGGGAGTCGCCGGACCTTCCTTGTCCACGTAGGTCTGGTCGTAGCGGAACGCGAGTTTGCCGTTTGGCAGCCGCGCCACTGTGCCGGCGACGTCGTCACCCAGGAGCAGGCGGAGTTCGGCCATACTCAGTTGGCCCCCCTCTTGTACTCCTCCATCAGAGAGCCCAGATCCGGCGACGTCCGAGTCCGAGGGGATCTCTGCGCTGGCGTCCCGCCCGACGCTCGAAGGTCCAAGGTGAGGTCCAGAGCCTCGAGCAGAGCCAGAACCCGACCCAGTTCCACTGTCGGCTTGCCCGCCTCGAACTCGGTCACCCAGGCCCGAGACACCCCCGCGGCGGCGGCGACTTCAGCCTGGGAGAGCTTGAGTGTCTGGCGGCGACCGCGAGCTGCGGCGCCGAGGTCGTGTGGCGTGCGGATGTCCACCTTCCTGCCTTCCATGTCGCCGTACGTCGACAGTCTACGGGATGTCAGCGTACGCCGACAATCCATAGGTGTAAGCGTACGACGACATCGCTGACGTCCGTTGAGGCGTCGGAAGGCGGGCTGTGAGCTGGCGGGTGGAGTGTCTTGACGTGCCCCTTGCAGGAGGTCAGGCTCCTTTCATGCGCGAGAGTAAGGGGACGCAGCCGGCGGGGAAGTCCGCGGGCGGCGTACGGGAGCGCGCGGCGGCCCGGAAGAATCCGGGGCAGTTGGTTGGCAGCGAGCTTGTTGCGCGGTTGCAGGCTGACGCTGGTAATCGGGCGGTTGCGGCCATGATGGACGGGACTGTGCAGCGCCATGTGTCTCCCACGCTGGATGCGGAGGTCGGCACCGAACCGGGCACTGGGACCGGCACCCCCGCGCCGGCGGGGCCGGACTACGCGGCGCTGGCCAAGCAGATCCAGAACGCTATTGAGGGACTCGGCACCAACGAGGCCGCTGTTTACTCGGCCCTGCGGCAATGTGGTCGCGATGCGACGAAGATTGCCGCCCTCTCCGCCGTCTATGTGACGCTGACCGGCCGGACGCTCGAGGCGGACATCCGGGGCGACTTCAGCGGCGATGAACTCAAGCTGGCTCTCTCGCTCATCACGCCGCCGAGCCGGCAGGAGCTGATCGAGACCCAGATGCGATCGACAGACTCCGGCAAGTGGGCGCTGGAGGTCATCGCCAACAACTCCATCACGGTCGACTGGGAGTACACCGGAACGGGTTCGTTCCACCAGGGTGGCAAGATCTTCCTGAACAAGACCACGCCGGTGGTCGGCTCCGCGATCGCGATGATGCACGAGGCCCAGCACGCCCTGACCTTCAAGAGCGGAAAGGCGGCCGACGCCGCGAAACTGACCAGAGCGGCGTTCGTCACGGCGAAGATCGCCGACGAAGCCGAGGCGGTCGTGCGAGCCATCGAAGGCGCCGGCCCGATGGCGAAAGCGGGTGCGGACATCGCAGGCTCCGGCCTGACGGCGGGCCTGATCAAGCAGTACCAGGACGCCCATGCGGCCGAGGTGAAGAAACTCAAGGACGCCGACCCCGCGCTCTCCGACGCAGTGGCTGCCGCCAAGGCCCGGACGACGATACGGGACGGCAAAGTGACGAACTGGTTCCACGACGGCACCTTCGTGACCTCGACGGGCCCGATCACGTACTCCGAGCACTACGGCAAGATCTGGGACGGGGTGCACGTCGCCCCGACCACACCGGCCGGACTCCCCACCACCAATCCGTCACCGGTGATCAACGCATGAAGCCAACGGCGCAACAGCGGACCGCGATCGCGGACGCACTGCATCCCGCAGTCGGCGCCAAGGTCAGCGATGGCACGGCCGACATCTCGTCGTACCCGGTGCCCGGGCTGGCGGAAGACGCGGTCTGGCAGGTGGCGATCACCGACACCGATCACCCGCTGCAGACGTACGTCGGCGCCTGGCCGGACGGCGTCGTACGGGTGCTCGCTGACGACCAACCCGCTTTCTTCGAGCTCGTTGCAGCGCGCGGCGGTGCGCGGATCGCCGACCCGGAGACCGCGCTGGGTTACGTCCTGGCCTTTCTCGAGGTGACGCGTGGGCCTTCGGTGCTCGTTCGACCGATCGCCGACGTCAGCGACATCCCGTGGCGGCCCGGCTCGGCGGACGAGGAAGCTCGCCGTACGGCGTTGCTGGCCGACCCGCCCATCACCGAACCGACAGCCAGGCCTGACGGCAACGGCTATCGGGTCGAGCTGTGGCTGATCGTCGACCAACGGGTCCAGTTCAACAGCTTTGACGTCACCACCGACGGTGCGATCGCGGCCGAGTTCCGCGTGGTTGCCGCCGACCTGCCGCTGCCGATCGCCCGCTAACGTCGGGCTGGTGATCAGTCTTGTGGATGACCTGCCGGTGTACTACGAGGCTGTGGGTGCCGGGCGGCCTTTGGTGTTTCTGCCTGGGTGGGGGAATGCGAACGGGGAGGCTCAGGAGGTTCATGAGCCTGTGTTTGCAGGGCATCCGGGGTGGCGGCGGATCTATCTGGATCCGCCGGGGACAGGGAGAACGCCGGCCCGGGACTGGATCAAGGATCAGGACGGGATGCTCGCGGTCATCGCGCGAGTGATCGGCGATGTCGTGGGGGACGAGCGGTACGCGGTTGCGGGGACGTCAGCGGGTGGGTTGCATGCGCGGGGGTTGGTGCATCGGGATCCTGCGCAGGTCCTGGGGTTGCTCCTGAGGGTTCCGGGGATCGTCGTGGATCGGGCGAAGAGGACGCTGCCGGAGTACGCGCCGTGGATCGCGGACGAAAGGTTTGCGACTGATGAGGATCCGCGGCCGCTCGTGCAGACCGCGGAGTACCTGGAAGCTCATCGGGACAAGCAGAAGCGGTTCTACCTGCCGGCCGAGGAGCAGGCCGATCTCGAGTTTCTCGGGAAGATCCAGCGGGACGGGTACGCCCTGAGCTTCGACCCGGCCACGCGATTGGAAGCTCCGACGCTGATCGTCACCGGGCGCCAGGACACCATGACGGGGTACGCCGACGCGTGGCCCCTGCTGGACGACTACCCGCGCGCGACGTACGCAGTACTGGATCGGTCTGATCATGATCTTCCCGTCCAGAACCACGCTCTCTATCGAGCGCTTGTGGACGACTGGCTAACTCGGGTGGAGGAGTTCGCGGCAGCCTGATCGGAACGATCCAGACCCTTGCAGTGCGTCTGTACGAACTGACGCAACCGCTGCGTCAGCTCGTACAGATCAGCACGCGCCTAGACGCAGGCGGGCAGGGTGCTCGGCGAGAAGTCGCGCACGCTGGTAGTGGTCGTCGATCCCTCGCGGTCGAGCCAGACCCAGAGCTTCCTGCTGTCGCGCGCTCGAGCGGCGGTCGTGCCCTGGCTCTCCATCCGGTTGTTCAGGATGGCGGATCCTTCGATGTACATCTCGGACGTGTACAGCCTCCAGTAGGCGTTCTTGCGCGCGTTGTTCCACACGGAGTAGCGGAACCACGTCGAGCTTTCCTTGCACATGTACACGGTGACCCCGGACCTCCATCCCAGCGCCTTGCCCAAGGTCCGCAGCTTGCGCCAGGTCTGGGGGCCGACCTTGCCGTCGACGGTGAGGCGGCCGTCGGCCTGGAACGCCCGGACGCGGCTCCGCGTCGCCGCGCCGTACACGCCGTCCACGGTGAGCGCACCCAGCTTCGACTGGAGCTGCTTCACGCAGGTGCCACGGCTGCCGTAGGCCAGGTAGGTGCTGTAACAGCTCGCGGCGGTCGCTTCGTTCTCAGCCGTAGCGGCCGTAGCGGCCGTCGCGGCGGGAGGGGACCCGACGGAGGCCGAAGACGTCGGCGTGCTCGAGCTGGTCAGGTCCGCGTGAACCGCCGTGGTCACGCCCGCCACCAGACCGCCTGCCAGCACAGTGGCGGCGACGACGCTACGGCTGCGACGTTGACGCAGGATGTTCCTCATCTAGTTCTGTTCCTCCTTGGACGACCCGAACGTGTTCCGTGCCGTAGCCGCACGGTAGGTGCCAGCAGCAACTACCCGCTGCCCGTACCTCACCCGTACCTCGCCCGTACCGTTCGGTCGGTTCTCCCAAGCAAAAGCACGAGCAGAAGAGTGAGCTGCCCGCGAGGCCGGAGGGGGAGGGCTTTGCGGGCAGCTCACTGTCGGGGCGGTCAGAAGTTCGGCCAGGCCCAGCCGAGGTAGGAGGAGAAGTACGGGAGCTTGGCGAGTCCGATCTTGTTGTTCACGCTGGTTGCCCAGAAGTAGCCGTCACCGCGCGCCACGCCGACGTGCCCGTACGGCGCTGCGAGGTCCCAGAAGACGAGTGCTCCCTTGGGCGGGTTCAGGTCACCCCGATGGGCCACACCGCGAGCGACCGCGTCGTTCCAGTCCGCCTTGGCCGAGGCCCAGATCCCGGTCTTGCCGTAGGAGTTCTCCGCGGCCATCTCGCAGTAGCCCTGGAAGGCGGTGGACCCGTTGCGGGCGACGTACCAGGCGATGGCGGCGTCGGCGCGCGGGTTGCTCGTGCACAGCGGCGCGACCAGCCCGGAACTGCCGGTGTTGACGTAGGAGTCGGAGATGAAGCCCTTGCCGGGGATGTGGTCCCAGATCAGGCTCCGGCCGAACTTGCCGGTGACGGGTTCGCCGTAGAGCTGGCAGTCGATCTCGACCGGACCGTTCGGCTGGGTGCCGACCGAGGCGAACTTGGTGGCGTTGCCGGACCGGATGGTGACTCCGAGTCCGCTGTCGGTGACGACGGTGCCGGTGGCGGCGTGCGCGGGCAGCGCCACGCCGCCGGCGACGGCGATACCACCGAGAAGAGTGGTAACAGTGAGGCGTGCGATGGTGCGGGAGAGGGCGGTCCGCATGAGAGTGGTCCCTTCGCTGGGAAACAGTCGCTGAAGACTCGGGGCAAGTCCTTGGCGATCTGGCACTACCTGCAGAGAATCAGACAGTCACCGTGTTGTCGCAGTAGGCAACGAAAATCATTGACCATTTGCGGCTAAACTTCGTAGACGGATAACGGTGAGGCTGGGGAGAGCACCGTGAGGCCAGCGCAGGCGCGATACGTGATCGGCTGCCGCATGCGGGAACTGCGGGAGGCCGCCGGCGTGCCGCTCACCCGCGCGGCCACCTTGTCCGGCTGGGACAAGGGCCACCTGTCCAGAGTCGAACGCGGCCACACCAAGCCGAGCCGCGAGCTGATCGAGTGGTACGACGTGTCGTTCGGCGCGGGGAGTGCCCTGGTGAACCAGCTGATGGAACTCGACGCAGCCGTCCGGGCCGGCAAGGAGATGTCGCAACGGGACGTACGCCGCCACGTCCAGCCGATGTCACTCGGTGGTTCGGTCCCCGCGGACCACCATCCGGAGGATCGCGCGGAGCTCGTGGGGGAGACCGTGCCGGACGGGACCCGGGTGATCTTGGATCAGGCGTTCGAGAAGAGCTGGGAGATCCGCAACAGTGGGGAGCGGCCCTGGCATGACCGGTGGTTGACCCGGCAGGGCGCAGCGGGGACCCCGGGCTGGCTGCGATCTCCGGCCCGCGCGAACCTGCCAGACGCAGTACCGGGTGAGGTGGTGACGGTCCGAATGAAGCTGCAAGCGCCGTCACAAGTCGGCGCGTCGACGGCGTATTTCAAGCTGACGGACGACGCTGGGCGGCTCTATTACCCAGGCCTGGAGTCCCCGCCGATCTACTGCACGATCTTCACGGTGCATGAACTTTGACTGAGGGATTGCCCTTGACGTCGGCCCGATGCCTGGCAAGCCGGGCTGGAAAGTCTTAGGTTGCAGCATCCTGACCGCCCGGAAACACAGGAGTCTCAGCGTGTTCAAACCTCAAAAGCTCGCGGTGGTCCTGGCTGCTGTTCTGGTAGCCCCACTGTTTGGCGTCAGTACGGCGTCGGCGGCCTCCAAGCCGTCGGATCCGAAGACCCCGTCCATCCCGCAGCGGTACCTCGACCAGCCGATCACGTGGTCGGTCTGTTCGTTCGACGCCGCGGTGAAGCGGCTCTACCCGCAGGCCCCGACGACCAACTGCGCGAAGGTGAACGTGCCGATGGACTGGGCACACCCCGACGCGCACCCGGACGTCCAGGTCGCGATCTCCTACAGCAAGGCGACCGGTACGGCGAAGGGCCTGATGACCAGCAACCCCGGCGGCCCGGGCGGTGCCGGCGTCTCACTGTCGGCCTCGCTGGCCACTGAGAAGCCGCAGCTGTTCAGCGACTTCGACCTGCTCGGCTTCGACCCGCGCGGCTTCGGCGCGAGTACGCCACTGCAGTGCATCACCACTGCCGAGGCGCTGAACGCATTGCCGGTGACGCCGGACTACAAGGAGCGCACGAAGCTCACGCACCAGGCCGAGGTGGCCGAGGCGAAGCTGTACGCCGACGCGTGCTCGGCCACCGAGTTCGGCCAGTTCGTCAGCAGCCAGCAGACCGTGTACGACATGGACTTCCTGCGCGCGCTCTTCAAGGCGCGTCAGCTGAACTTCATCGGCTACAGCTACGGCACCTGGCTCGGCGGCTGGTACGCCGACACGTATCCGTCGAAGGTCGGCCGCTTCGTGCTCGACTCGAACATGGACTGGACCCACACCCAGTGGGACAACGTGAACTTCGACCCGTTCTCGGGCCAGCGCCGGCGCGACACCCAGCTGTTCCCGTGGATCGCCCGGCACGCCGACCAGATCCAGGGACTCGGGAGCACCACGGCCCAGGTCAAGGCGAAGTACAACGGCGTCCGCGCTCAGCTGACCACGCTGGTCAAGGAGGGCGAGAGCTCGGTCACCGGCTACAACCTGGACGGCCTGATCTACAGCGCGATCTACGGCAACACCCGCTTCATCCGGGCGACGCTCGACGTCCTGGTGCACGACGAGTTCACCAAGGCGCCTTCGGAGTCCGGCAAGGTCGAGCTGGGGCACGTCGACCGTGCCTGGGCACGCCTGTCGCCCGAGCTGCAGGCCTTCGACACCCTTGCCGCGCTGCGAGCCCGGTACGGCGTGACCGCGGCGGCCGCGTCCACCATCGCGGCGACGCAGGTCGACTCGCTGAAGGGCGTACTCGCCGACGGGCGCGCCGAGGCTGCCAAGGCCACCTCGCCCGACCAGCCGGTGAACCTCGGTGCCATCGGTACGACGGTGCGCTGCAACGACACCGCCTGGAACAAGGACCCGAACTTCTACACCAAGGAAGCCGACCGGATGGCGAAGAAGTACGACTTCTTCGGCTACATGAACGGCGTCCCGTTCTGCGCGTTCTGGAAGTACGCCCCGCAGGACCGCAAGCTGGATCTGAAGGGATCGCCTCGCATGCTGATCGTGCAGGGTGAGCTCGACCCGGCCACGGCGTACGAGGGATCGCTCCGGACGCACGAGGCCACCAAGCAGGCCACCCGGTTCGTCGCGATCGACGACGAGGGCCAGCACGGTCAGTACGTCGGCTCGGCGTCGGCGTGTGCGGAGGAGATCGGGGACCGGTTCGTCTTCACCGGCGAACTGCCGGGCAAGGACCAGGTCTGCGGTACGAGTCCGCTGCCGGCGGAACTCTCGGTCTACCCGGTCGACGGTCCGGTGGACGGTAACGCAGTACATCTGCCGAAGTCGAAGACCCTGCAGACCAAGGTGAACCCGCTGCTCCAGCAGGCCCTTGACGAGGTCGCGGCCAGCTCGCTGCGATGAACCACGGGGGCTGGGTTGGGGATCTCCAGCCCAGCCCCCGCTTCAGCTGTCGTACTCCGCGTCCAGTTCGGCGTCGATCTCGGCCTTGCGCTTGATCCAGCGGTCCTTCAGGCCCTCGACCTCGTCCCGGATGAAGCGGGTGAAGCCGAGCGTCGCCCGGATCCGCCGGTCCGCCTCGGTGCCGGAACCCGTTGCCTGCAGCATCTGGGTGAGGATGTCCTCCCACCGCACCAGGCCGCCGTCCTGCGCCATCATGGTCTCGAACCAGAAGTCGTCCTGAACCACATAGACGTCCCGCCGGCTGCCCGGATCGCGCTCGCGGGTCGCCAGCCGCAGCTGCAGCAGGTACCGGACCGCGCCGGAGATGGCGGCAGGGCTGGCCTGGAGCCGGTCGGCGAGTTCCGCCGCGGTCAGCCGGCCGTGTTCGCTCGCGAGGATGGCAGCGAAGGCTCTGGCCGACATACGCGGCCAGCCCGTCTCAGCCAGCACGTTGCCGAACTGTTCGGCGTACCGCTGGACCGCCTCTTCGTCTCGTTCCCTGGATGCGCTCACCGCCACATCATCCCCTCTGGGTGACCGGAATCCCTGATTCGTGAGAGACACGTTAGTAAGATTCACATTCTTCTGAATGAAGTGTACGTTATGAATCATGACATCAGCCATCGTTGTCTCTGGACTGCACAAGTCGTACGGAAGTACGCACGCACTCGACGGGCTCGACCTGGAGGTCGCCACCGGCGAGGTGCACGGATTCCTCGGCCCGAACGGAGCCGGGAAGTCCACCACCATCAGGGTCCTGCTCGGGCTGCTACGC